>NZ_DDFB01000080.1:0-4983 GCF_002336885.1 Novosphingobium sp. UBA1939
GCTGGGCGCGGTGGCGGCGCAGCTGGGCACCGCGTTCGTCGGCTGCCCCGAAAGCGCGGCCGACGCCGGCTACCGCACGGCGCTGGCCGAAGGACGGCCGACCGTGATGACCCGCGCCATCTCCGGCCGCCCGGCGCGCGGTCTGGCCAACCGCTTCACCACCTGGGGGGAAAGCTGCGGCCTGACCGCTCCGGCCTATCCGATCGCGTACGATGCCGGCAAAGCGCTGAACACGGCTGCCAAGATAAGGGGCGAAGCCGGCTTCGGCGCGCAATGGGCCGGACAGGGCGCTCGCCTTGCGCGGTCCTTGCCGGCGGGCAAACTGGTCCACACACTGGCCGAAGAATTGCGGCAGGCGGGTTGACCGCGGAACGGACAAACGAGGGAGAGCAATGGTTCCGAAACTGACAGACGAACCCGGCGTAACGGCGCTGGCAGCCATGATCGCGCGCGGCGCCTTGTCACCGCTCGAAGCGGTGGACGCCGCGATCGCGCGGATCGAAGCGCTGGACGGGGCGATCAACGCGGTGGTCGTGCGCGATTTCGACCGCAGCCGGGACCGGGCGAAATCGCTGACCGCAACCGGCCCGCAAGGCGATCAGCCCCTGTTCGGCGTGCCGATGACGATCAAGGAAAGCTTCGACGTGGACGGCCTTCCCACCACCTGGGGCCTGCCCGCCTGCAGCGATTATGTTGCGCCGCGCGATGCCGCCGTGGTGCGGCGGCTGAAGCGCGCAGGCGCGGTTTTGCTGGGCAAGACTAACGTGCCGCCCTACCTCGCCGACTGGCAATCCGCCAACGAGGTCTATGGTCGCACCGTGAACCCGCACGATGCCGGGCGAACACCGGGCGGCTCCTCCGGCGGGGCCGCTGCGGCTCTGGCAACCGGCATGGTGCCAGCGGAATACGGCAGCGACATCGGCGGATCGATACGCGTGCCGTCGCACTTTTCGGGCGTCTGGGGTCACAAGACCACGTGGGGGGTGGTGACATCGCAGGGGCAGGAGTTTCCCGGCACCGACGGGCACGACATCGCCCTCGGCGTGGTTGGCCCCATGGCGCGGAACGGCGAGGATCTGGCGCTGCTGCTCGACGTGACGCTGGACCGGCCGCTGGTTCGACGCGAGTGCGCCATCGGCGGCGCGCGCTTCCTCTATCTGGAGGATCACCCGCTTTGCCCGGTGGACGACGCCGTGCGCGCGCCGATCGAGGCCGTGGTCGAAGCGCTGGAAGCGGCGGGCGCGGCGGTGGACCGGCGCAGCGCGCTGCTGCCCGATATGGCCGAGCAGCACGACACCTACATGCGAATGCTGCAGATCGCGCTGTTCAAAGGCGCTCCGGGGCCACAAGGGCAGGTAGCAAGTGCGGCCGACTGGTTTGCGCTGTGCGATGCGCAGGCCCGCAACCAGCGGGCGTGGGCCGCCTTGTTCAACAGCTATGATTTCGTCCTGATGGCGCCCAGCGCCGTGCCCGCCTTCCGGCATGACGATACGCCGATGCCGCAAAGGACGCTGCTGGTGAACGGCGCGGCCGTTTCCGTCGATGCCGTGCTCGCCTATGCCGGGACGGCGACATTTCCCGGTCTGCCTGCCACCGTGCTGCCGGTAGGCGCTGCCGGGCACCTGCCGGTGGGGATGCAGGTAATCGGCCCGAGCCACGCGGACCGGGGCTGCATTGCCATGGCCATCGCGATCGGCCAGTTGCTGCGCTGATGCCTCTCCCCGCTGTTTCCACCATCGCCTCCCCGATCCTGGCCGCGCCCGCGCTGCCCGCGATTCTCGGCTTTCTCGATCTGGCCGGGATCGCAGTGTTCGCGTTGACCGGCGCGCTGCTTGCGGCGCGGTTGCGGCAGACCTTCGTCACCATGGCATTCTTCGCGCTGGTGACGGGAGTGGGCGGCGGATCGGTGCGCGACCTGCTGATCGGCGCGCCGGTGTTCTGGGTGCGCGATCCGTCGGTCGCCCCGGTGTGCTTCGTGGTGGCGCTGGTGGCGTGGTTCACCCCGCACCGTTGGTGGGAAGGGCGCGCGCTGGAATGGGCGGATGCCGCCGGACTGGGCGCCTATGCCGTGCTCGGCACCGTCAAGGCGCTGGCCTATGGCGTATCGCCCGTGCCAGCGATGATGATGGGCGTCATCACCGGCTGCGTGGGCGGGATCATCCGTGACGTGCTGGCCGGCCGCCCTTCGATCCTGATGCGGCCCGAGCTCTACGTGACGGCGGCAGCACTCGCTTCCGGCCTCTGCGTGCTGGGCCGGATCGCGAACCTGCCCGACGGGCTGGTCTGGCCGGTCGCCGCGCTGGCCGGCTTCGGCCTGCGCGGCGCGGCGATTCACTGGAAGCTGGGCATCCCGGCCTACGGAAGCCGGCGCTAGGGTCGAGAACCTAGCAGGCCACGCTATTCCGTCGTCACCACGACCTTGCCCACGGCCTGCCGGTTTTCCAGCACGGCGATCGCTTCTCCACCCCTTTCCAGCGGGAAGCGCGCGGAAACGCGGGGATTGATCTTGCCCGCCTTGAGCATGGCGAACAGTTCGGCCACCTGCTCCGCGAACTTCTTCGGTTCGCGCGCGGTGAACGCGCCCCAGAACACCCCGCACACGTCGCAGGACTTGAGCAGCGTGAGATTCAGCGGCAGACGCGCGATGCCGGCGGGGAAGCCGACGACCAGGAAGCGGCCTTCCCACGCGATCGAACGCAGCGCCGGTTCCGAATAATCGCCACCCACGATGTCGTAGATCACGTTGGCGCCATTGGGGCCGCAGGCCGCCTTGAACTTTTCGGCGAGGTCCTTCGACTGCGCCTTGTCGAACGGCGGGCGGCCATAGATCACCACGTCGTCCGCACCCGCCTCGCGCGCGACGGCGGCCTTTTCCTCGCTCGAAACGGCCGCGACCACGCGCGCGCCGAACGCCTTGCCCAGCTCGATCGCGGAAAGGCCCACGCCCCCCGCCGCGCCCAGCACCAGCAGCGTATCGCCCGCCTTGATATGGCCGCGATCGACCAGGCCGTGATACGTCGTGCCATAGGTCATCAGCAGCGACGCGCCGGTGGCGAAATCGACGCCATCGGGCAGCGGGAACAGCCGGCCGACCTCAACCCGGACCTTCTCGGCCAGGCCGCCGTTGCCAACCATGGCGATCACGCGGTCGCCCACCTTCCAGCCGGTCACGCCTTCGCCCACCGCGTCGATCACCCCGGCCAGTTCCCCGCCCGGCGCAAAGGGCCGTTCCGGCTTGAACTGGTAGAGATCGCGAATCATCAGCGTATCGGGGAAGTTGATCGAGCAGGCCTTCATCGCCACCACGACCTGCCCCGCGCCCGGCACGGGATCGGACACATCGTCCAGCGTCAGCGTTTCGGGACCGCCAACGGCGTGGGTGCGCAAGGCCTTCATCGGTATCTCCCAATTCCATTCGTTGCCGGATGCGGAAAGGCCGTCCGGTTCTCGCCCGCCCATGCAAGCAAGTTTCACCAGTGAAGGGAAGAGGGTTTAAGCGATCCGTTAAACGAACCCGCCGTCCAGCCGCAAATCAGGCCGCGACGCCGGTTCCCCGCGCCAGAAACGGACGTTCAGCCTGCACGGCGCTCTCGAACGCCGAAATCGCGGTATCGCGCGCCAGCGTCAGCCCCACTTCATCCAGCCCGTTGAGCAGACAATGCTTGCGGAACGGATCGATCTCGAAGCGGAAACGGTCCTGGAACGGCGTGGTCACCGTCTGCGCTTCCAGATCGATGTGGATCGGATCGGTCTTCGCCACTTCCAGCAGGCGATCGACCTGTTCCTGTGGCAGCACCACGGTGAGGATGCCGTTCTTGAAAGCGTTGCCCGAGAAGATGTCGGAGAACGATGGCGCGATCACCGCCTTGATGCCAAGGTCGAGCAACGCCCAGGCCGCGTGTTCGCGGCTGGAGCCGCAGCCGAAGTTGTCACCGGCGATCAGGATCGGCGAGCCGGCGAACTCGGCGCTGTCGAACAGGTTCTCCGGGTCTTGCCGCAGCGCTTCGAACGCACCCCGGCCCAGCCCGTCCCGGCTGATGGTCTTCAACCAGTGGGCGGGAATGATGATGTCGGTATCGACGTTCTTGCGACCGAACGGGATCGCCCGTCCGTCAATCTGGCTGACCGGTTCCATAGCGCCGCTATACCTACGCGGGCGCGCCCCGCAAGACCCGAAACGTCAGTCGGTTTCGACGGGGTCCGCCGGGGGCGTCGGCTTCGCCTTGCCCGCCTCGGCGCTTTCCTTGCGCCGCGAGGCATAGAGCAAAGCCGCCGCCAGCGCCGCCGATCCGATCGCCGCGCCCGCCATGGCCGCCTTGCCGGTCCAGTCCGTCTTCTTCGTCGTCACGAAACCAAACTCCTTGATGCGCGGCCAATGTGACGGACCGTCATCGATTTGCAACCTCACCCCGGCGGATTTTCCGCCAGAAAATCCCGCAGCTTCAACCATTCGGCCTGCTTCTGCGCGAAGGTGACACTGCAATAGGCCGGACTGCTGGACGGAAGCTGAACGAGCGCCACGCGGTCAAGTTCCGCCAGCGCGCGCCGGCCGATCCGCGCGGACGTGGCGCCGTTGAAGGCCACGCAACGCAGGTTCGGCAGGCCCGCAACCAGCGCGGCCAGCGGGTTGGCCTCCGCATCGCGGATCGCGCCGTCCAGGCTGCCGCTACGCCGGGCCGAACCGATCGTGTCCCACAGCCCCACGCCGGCCGCCAGCAGCGCGGCCAGCCGCGCGTCGTAATCGAGCGCAGCGATGTCCTGCCCGATCGCGCCGCCGATCAGGCGCCAGAACTGGTTGAGCGGATGCGCGTAATAGCGCCCGGCCGCCAGCGAGGCCTCGCCCGGCAGGCTGCCCAGCACCAGCACCCGCGTGGCGTGGGACGCGACGGGCGGGAACGACGCCTTGCGGCTCATTCCCCCGCCCCGTCAGACGAGTTCGCGAACGTCCGTGAGATGGCCGGTCACCGCCGCCGCCGCCGCCAT
>NZ_DDFB01000007.1:0-1412 GCF_002336885.1 Novosphingobium sp. UBA1939
TCTGCGCAATGGCCGGCTGCGCCAACGCTGCCGTCGCGGCAGCCAGCGCACCGAGGCAAACGGAATTGCGGAAACAGGTCATCTCCATTCTCCCTGGAAGTAGAAGCACGGGTTCTTCGCCCGTGAAGCATCGGCCTCCTACCAAATGGCCTGACCAGATACAATACTTCCTGCGCAGAATCTGACAAATTTGGTCATTCCTCCTGATGGTAATTGGCCAATTTTGTAGGTAAAATCCTGATTATAAAGGTATTTTCATAGAACCGCTCCACGCGAAGATCATCCTGCGTGACAAGCGGATGACGACCTCCTGTCAGGCATGGCGTCCGAAAAATCTGTTCGCCGCCGGGAATGACCGTTCACCCGCACATCAGTGCACCGCGATTCCCATAATTGGCCTGTCCAATATTCCGCAGACCAAAGTTGGGCGCTTCCGTTGAGACGCGGCGCCCGCTGAAACCGGTTACTTGCCGCGGAAAGTAGCCCAGCATTCGACTTCGGTTACCGCCCCCATGGCGAGCCCGTTCACGCCAAGCGCGCTCCGGGCCGGGAGCCGGCCGGGCTTGAAGTAAGACAGATATATCCGGTTGAACGCGCTCCACTGGCTCATGTCGGCAAGATAGACGGTGCATTTGAACACATCGTCCGTGGTGAGACCCTCGCGCGCGAGCGTGGCGACAATGTTGTCCATCGTCTGGCGCACCTGCGCATCGAAGCCCTGCACCAGCTTCCCGTCCGGCCCCGTTCCGATCTCGCCCGAAAGATACAGGACGCCATCGACCGCCACCGCCTTGGAAAACGGAAAGCCCTCCGTCGCCGGCACATGGCGGGCGGGCGCGGCATCGGCGGTGGGCATCGGCGCAAGCAGGCTCAACCCGATCGCGTGCGTTGTGAAACGGCGCATTGCAGCTTCCCTATTTTCGCGGGCCAAGGGATGCCCGCACGGCGGAAGCGCACCCTATCCGCACGCTCCGTTCGCCGCCAGCGCTCATCGCGGGGCCTTGGAGTACCTCATCAGGCGTATGACCGAACGCGCGTGCAATGCGGCGCCGGCTTCCGACGGCGGGTAATGGGGAAGTCCCGATGTCCCCGGATCGCCACAGGCGCTGGACAGTGGAATACCGCCAACAGTTATCCCTCACGGAAATCCATAAGTGTTTTCCTTTATACGCCCGTAATTTTGATGGATATTTTACCATCGTAGATAGCCGTTGCTTTCAAAATGCCACTTAAACTGGCGCGTCGATCATGAAAGGGCGGCGAATGACGTTTTCGAGAAAGGCTGAATCCTTTGGATTGGCGCTACTCATTTCCAGCGCCATCGTTCCGCCCCACGCGGCGATAGCCCAAACGGCGGGCAGCCTGGACCTGTTCCCCGACGGCACCTTGAACGGGTGGACGACGGCCGGCGG
>NZ_DDFB01000007.1:1469-49061 GCF_002336885.1 Novosphingobium sp. UBA1939
GGCACCGGCAATGTCGTGATCAATGGCGTGGGCGCCAATCTGACGACCACGAACTACGCCTATATCACCAAGCAGCTTTCCCTGACGCAGGGCTCCTACACGTTCTATTGGGCTTATGCCGCGCAGGATTACCTTCCCTTTACGGACGGTGTGTTCTTTTCGATCGCGGGCAACGGCCTCAACACGGTCGACCTGCTGGCCCGCAACGGCGCTGCGGGAATCACGGCGGGGTCCACCGGCTACCCCACGAACACCGTCATTCTGCAAAGCTATGGCAGCACGACCTTTATCGCCCAGACCTTCACGATCGCCAGCGACGGCACATATCAACTGGGGTTCGGCGATTTCAACGCGATCGATACCGCGCTCGATCCCATACTCTTCGTGGCATCGAAGCTGGGGACGACCACGGGCACCGTCGTGATCACCAACCCGCCCGCACCTCCCGCCATTCTCGACATCGACACGGCGGTCAGCTATTACAGTTCCACTGATCTGGCCAACAACGCCGTCCACCCGGTCTTCGCTGGCGGAACGCTCAAGATCGTCTCGGGCGGAACGATCGGCAACAATTTCACCGTGCAATCGCTGGGCGGGTCCATCGATACCGATGGCAACGCCATCACCCTGACCGGAACGCTGAGCGGTTCGGGATCGCTGGTGAAGCGGGGCGATGGCACTTTGCTGCTAATGGCCAACAACAGCGGCTTCTCGGGCGATCTCTATGTCAACGGCGGCACCCTGGCACTGGGAGATACCGGTGCCGCGGGGACGGGCGTGATCCACGCCGTGGACCCGACCATCGCCTTTGCCGCAGGCGGCACCTACGCGAACAATGTGTCTCTCGACGTGGCGTCGCCCGCCAGTGCCGACCCGACCGTGTTCCAGAACACGTCCGGGAACGTGGTTACTCTTTCCGGCGCGATCACCACCGGCACGGGCAACAACATCAATGGCGATGCGATCGCCGCCAACCAGCACGTGACCTTTTCAGGCGGGGCTTTCGCGCTGACCAATGCCGGCAACAATTGGACGGGCGATACGACCATCACCAGCGACGCGGCACTCGCCCTTTCCGGCGGAGCGTCGATCGCGCATTCCGCACGTCTGGTGGACAACGGCATTTTTGACATTTCCGCAGCAACCAGTGAGTCGTCGGTTGCCTCGCTGGCGGGCAGCGGCGTCGTCACGCTGGGCGACAATACGCTGACGATCACCAATGCTAACGATAGCTTTGCCGGTGCGATCGCCGGAGCCGGCGGTCTTGTGCTGCAGGCCGGCACGCAAACGCTTGCGGGCATCAACAGCTACACTGGCGGCACCCTCGTCAACGGCGGTACGCTGGCCCTCGCCGGCAACGGCACCCTGGGCGACGCCAGCGGCAGCGCCACCATCAACGCCGACGGCACACTCGATCTTGGGGGTACCACCCAGACCCAGAACGGCGGCGTCACGCTCGCCGGCGGCGCGATTGAGAACGGCACGCTTTCCTCCTCCGGCACCTTCGCCCTGCAGGGCGGCACGGTCAACGCCACACTGGCGGGTACCGGCGGCGTCCAACAGTCCAGCGGCACCACCACGCTGTCCGGCACCAACAGCTACACCGGCGGCACCGTCGTCAACGGCGGTACGCTCGCCCTAACCAGCGACGGTACGCTCGGCGATACGAGCGGCAGCGCCACCATCAACGCCGACGGCACGCTCAATCTTGGGGGTACCAGCCAGACCCAGGACGGCGACGTCACCCTCGCGGGCGGCACGATTGAGGACGGCACCCTCGCCTCCTCCGGTAGCTTCACGCTGCAGGGCGGCACGGTCAACGCCACACTGGCGGGTACCGGCGGCGTCCAACAGTCCAGCGGCACCACCACGCTGTCCGGCACCAACAGCTACACCGGCGGCACCGTCGTCAACGACGGTACGCTGGCGCTGGTGGGCAACGGCACGCTCGGCGATACGAGCGGCAGCACCGTCGTCAACGCCGACGGCACGCTTGACCTTGGCGCTACCAGCCAGACCCAGGACGGCGGCGTCACCCTCGCGGGCGGCACGATTGAGAACGGCACCCTCGCCTCCTCCGGCAGCTTCACGCTGCAGGGCGGCACGGTCAACGCCACACTGGCGGGTACCGGCGGTGTCAACCAGTCCAGCGGCACGACCACGCTATCCGGCGCGAACAGCTACACCGGCGGCACCATTGTGAACGGCGGCACGCTTGCCCTCACCGGCAACGGCACCCTGGGCGATGCCAGCGGCAGCGCCACCATCAACGCCGACGGCACGCTCGACCTCGGCGGCACCAGCCAGACCCAGAACGGCGACGTCACGCTCGCCGGCGGGACGATTCAGAACGGCACGCTTACTTCTTCGGGCACCTTCGCACTGCAAGGCGGCAAGGTTAGTGCTGCTTTGGCCGGCACCGGCAGCGTCAACCAAGCCAGCGGCATCACCACGCTGTCCGGTGCCAACAGCTACACCGGCGGTACCGTCGTCAATGGCGGTACGCTGGCGCTGGCGGGCGACGGCACACTGGGCGACGCGGGCGGCAGCACCACCGTCAACGCCGACGGCACGCTTGACCTTGGCGCTACCAGCCAGACCCAGGACGGCGGCGTCACGCTCGCCGGCGGCACGATTGAGAACGGCACGCTCACCTCCTCGGGCACCTTCGCCCTGCAGGGCGGCACGGTCAGCGCCACGCTGGCCGGCACCGGCGGCGTCAGCCAGTCCAGCGGCACGACCACACTGTCGGGCGCGAACAGCTACACCGGCGGCACCGTCGTCAGCGGCGGCACGCTTGCGCTGGCGGGTTCCGGGGCGGTCGCTTCTTCCTCTCTGACGATCGACGGGACGTTCGATATTTCGGGCATCGCGGATCAGGGGACCAGCGTGGTCGATCTCGAAGGATCGGGCTCGGTCGTGCTGGGAAGCAAGGCGCTGACCGTCTCGGCCGGAACCGGCACCTTTTCGGGCGTCCTATCCGGAGCGGGACAGTTCAGCCTGAGCGGCGGCACGCTGACGCTCACCGGCGCCAACAGCTACAGCGGCGGCACCACGATCGCAGGCGGCACGCTGAAAGGCACCAGCATTTCGCTGCAAGGGCCAATTTTGAACGACGGCGCGCTCGAATTCGTCCAGACGACCGACGGCACGTATGCCGGGTCGATCACCGGAACCGGCACCCTTGCCAAATCGGGCAGCGGCTCGCTCGTCCTGTCGGGAACCAGCGCGATCCAGGGTGCGACCACCGTTTCCGCCGGACGGCTGGCGGTCAATGGCATTTTGGCGACGGGCGGGCTGACCGTGGCCAATGGCGCCGTGCTGAGCGGTTCGGGCACGATCTCCATGGCCGGCAACGGCATTCTGGCGATCGCCGACGGCGCCACGCTGGCGCCGGGCAATTCCCCGGGCACCCTGATCGCGAACGGTTCCGTCACGCTGGCATCGGCGTCCACCATGGCCGTCGATATCGACGGGGCCAGCTGGTCCGCCGGCGGTGGGGCGGGCAGTTATGACCGGCTGGTGGTCAATGGCACGGTGACGCTGGGCGGCACGGTCGTGCCCACGCTGCGCGGGATCACCGGTTCCGCCACGAACAGCTATACGCCGGCGCTGGGCAGCCGCTACACCATCGTCTCGGCAACGGCGGTGCGGGGCACGTTCGACACCGTCATCCAGCCTGCCAGCGGTCTGGCGGCGAACACCCGCTTCGATGCGCTCTACACCGATACCACCGCGCAGCTGATCGTGACTCCCGTGAGCTTCGGCACGCTGGGCGCGAACAGCGGCTGGAACAGCAATACGCGGGCCACGGCCAACGCTCTCGACAGCCTGCGCGGCAATGCCGCGAACGGCGGCCTGTTCAACAGTCTCTATGGGCTTGATGCGGCCGGCTATGAACGGGCCTTCTCGCAGATCAGCGGCCAGATCTATGCCGATGCGCTGCAGGGCTATGCCAGCGCGGCAAATACCGCCCTTGGCACGGTGCGCGATCAACTGAATCAGGGGGGCTATGTCGGAGCGCGCGGCGAGCAGGGCGTCCAGCTGTGGACGCGCTACATCAACAGCCACGAGGCGCCGGGCGACAGCGCGCGGGGCAACGGCAATTCGGCAACGACGCGCGGCTTCATCGCCGGGGCCACGCTGGTCAACACGCCGCGCCTGCGCTTTGGCGTGGCGGGCGGCTACACCCACACCCGGATCAACACCGGACTCGGGGCGGAAGCCAGCGGCACGGGAGCGGTCGGTTACTTCTACGGCCGCTATGCGCCGGCGGCTTTCGTCGATCTCTCCGCGATTGGCGGGTTTGCTTCCGGCACGATGAACACCAGCCGGACCATCGCCACCGCCCGCGAAACCGTGCGGGCCAGCGGAAACGCGCGTGTCACCGTGGCGCAACTGGCGGTCGATGCACGGCTGCGGGCAGTGCAGGCCGGCGGATTTGCGGCCTATGCGCTGGCCGGGGTGCAGCTTGGCAACGCGTCCTCCGGGCAGGTCAGCGAAACTGCATCGAACAGCGCCTTCGCCCTGACCCTGCCCCACAGCGGCTGGAACACGCTGGACAGCCGCATCGGCGGCCAGGTGGTGCAGACGTTCGCGTCCGCCAGGCTTTCCGCTTATGGAACCTGGCTGGCTCAGCTTGCGGATGCGCCAACGGCTTCGCGCAAGGCGGTGCTCGGCGGGGCGGCATGGACGGTGCAAAGCACGGGTCTTGCCAGGAACGGCGTGAGCTATGGCGCCGCCGCCAGCGCAAATCTGGCGCGCAACCTGTCGATCCAGGCCAGCTACGACGGCGTGGACCGTGGCAAGAGCTATCGCAATCACCGGATATCGGCGGGGGTCAGCTTCGCGTTCTGACCCTAGGGTCAGGACCCCTTACTGGCGCGGTCGAAGTTTGAGGCAAAATGGCCCGGCGCAAGGAGGAGGGGCGCAGGAATATGTCGATATTTCAAGTCCCTCCGACGCAGCGCTGGGCCATTTTGGCCAAATCCCTGCGGGACGTCCAAATGNNGAAAGGCGCTTGCAAAGGCAACCAGCCTTCGCGGCGCGCCTTTCGGCCCGATATGTTCGCCATTTGGACGCCTCGATCGCGCCAGTAACGGGTCCTGACCCTAGCGCCGGTGAACCTTGAAGAAATCCCAGATCACCTCGGTGGCATTGATCTGCGTGTAAGGATCGTTCCCGAGCATCCCCCGGCTACGGGTATCGCCCGGCCAGCCATGACCGGCGCTTGCCAGGCTGTAGAACAGCACTTCCGATCCACCGGAGCATCCTAAGGATCGCGCGCCGGTCACATCGCCGCCCGTGGTGACGGCCGGCGCGGCGCGGCAGCCATCCGCATCCCGCCAGAACGCAACGGTGCGCTCCACCGGCAGGAACGGTGCGGATTGGGCGCGTGCAACAAAACTGGTCGGGCTCATGCCCCCGTCATAGCCGACGACATTGTCCTTCCTGCCATGCATGATCAGCATCGGAACCGGCGTCGCCGCCGGTTTTTCATCGCCAAACATCGCCCCGGAAACAACGGCGGCGGCGGCGATCCGGTCTCCGTGCGCGATCGCGAAGCGATGGGTCAGCATCCCGCCGTTGGAAAAGCCGGCCACGTAGATCCGCCGCGTGTCGATACCGCCCTTGCGCGTAATGTCATCGACCACGGCGTTGACGAAGGCCACGTCATCCAGTCCGCTGGTCATGGCCTCGCCACAGCAGCCGCCGGCATTCCAGGTTCCCATGCCCTGCATACGGCCCACGCCATCGGGCGCCGCGACGACCAGCCCCTCGGACCGCGCCTTGTCGGCCCAACGTGGCAGCATCGTACTGCCATTGCCGCCGCCGCCGTGCAGCACGATCACAAGCGGAGCAGGAGTGCCGCCCTTGTGCGCATCGAGCAGCGCATAGCTCCGTTCCCGCCCCGCGAACATCAGCGTCTGGCGCGTGGCGCCATCGACATCCGCAGAGGCTTGCTGTCGCGCCGCGCGCAATTCACGCAGACGTTCGCCAAAGCCGGGGCGTTGCGCAGCGGCGGCGCCGGAAAACAGCGCCATAACCACCAGTCCGCCCGCGATCATCCGATAGCCCGCCATTCGCGTTCTCCTCCTCTCCACCAGCATGTAACCGACGAGTTACACCCCTATCCCGCAGAGTTCAAGGCGGAGCGCCGTCGGGCCGGCAATCAGGGCGCGAGGCCTCGCCAGTAATAGACTGTGGCCCGGACCGAAGACGTGATCCAGGCGAGGAACTGCTCATCCCGAGCCGGATCGCCGTTCTCCATCCAGCGCACATAGGCGTCGAGCAGGAAGGCGGTGACGGATTCGGCCAGGATGCGCACATCGCCCGGCGTGTCGCTGCTTTCCGGCCCCAGGATTGCGGCCTGACGCTCTTCCACACGTCCCACCAGCGCCTGCGTGAGCCGGTCGAAATGAATCCCGAATTCCGGATCGTGCGAGGCGTGCCGCACCAGCAGGCACATCGCGGCGGCATGCGAGCGGGCGACCGCCAGCGTCCGGTGCAATCGCTTGGTCCACCAGTCGACGTCCACGTCGTCGGCGCGCAACAGCGCATCCACGACATCGGACAGCACTTCGTGCACCAGCCGGTCCTTCGATTCGAAGTAGCGATAGAGCACGACCTTCGAGACACCCGCGCCCTGCGCCACCTGATCCATGGTCGTCTGGCGCAGGCCCCGCTCGTTCAGCACCGTCGCCGCCGCGAGCAGCAGCGTCTCCCGCCTGCGGGCACGATGCGCGTCCAGCATTTCCGAATAGCTCTGCGTCATCGCGCCACGTTCTCCCGCCGCCGGCCGGATTGCAACCGGGCATCTCCCCTTCCGTCCCGGCGGCGCAAAGCGCAAGCCTATTTACTCACCCGGAACTAGATGTTACTCATGAGTTACAGAGGTGGCGTCAGGATGAATCGCCACCCGTTTGGAGAGAAGGGGATGGAGATGAAAGGTATGGAGCGGCAGGCGCGTGCGTTGAGGGCGGGAAGCGCGCTGGCCATTCTGGCGATCGCGCTGGTTGGCGCACCGGCTTACGCCGAGGATGCGCCGCAGGACGGTTCCGGCGAAATCTTCGTGGTTGCCCGCAAGCGGGCCGAAACGATCGAATCCGTGCCGGTGTCCGTCGGCGTCCTGTCGGATAGCGATCTCAGCCGCCTCGCGATCAAGGATGTTGCCGACTATACGCGACAGACCCCCGGCGCGATTCTGATCGGTTCCGGCCCTGAATATCTCAACGATATCGCCTTGCGTGGCCAGGGCGGCGGACGGCTGGGCTTCTCGGAATCGAGCACCGGCATCTATCGCGATGGCATCTTCGTGGCCGGCGGCGGTTTCGGCGGTCGCAGCTATAGCCGCATCGATTTTCACGACGTCGAACGGGTCGAGGTTTACCGGGGACCGCAGGGCGCGCTTTACGGACGCAACGCAGTGGGCGGGGCGGTCAATGTCATCAGCCGCAAGCCCGTGCTCGATACCGAGGTACGCGGCAAGGTCGGGTACGATTCGGTCAACGAACTGGATACGTCGTTGACGGTGAACGTGCCGATCGGCGGTACCGCCGCGGTTCGCGTGGGCGGTTACTACGTCAACCAGACCGGCGGGTTCTACAAGGACCAGGTGAGCGGCAAGACCATCGACACGTCACGCGACTGGGGTATTCGCGGCGCGATCGGCGTGGGCATCAAGACCGACAGTACCGCGACGCTGATGGTCGAACATTCCCGCTCCGAAGCGCCCGGGTTCACGGCGCTGGGGCAGAACCAGGTGCTCGATCCCGATCCCTTCGTGCGCACCGGGCTCGACGCGGTGGACCGCGTGACGATCAACCAGACGCAGATGATCGGCGAATTCACGCATGATTTCGGGACGAGCGAACTGACGCTGCTGGCGAATTACAAGGGACGCGATGGCGCCCGATCGGGCGCGGATTTCGACCACTACCTCGGCATCCGGCTGCCTACGGCGCAGTTGTACGACGCGCAGGGAGAGGACTTCAAGCGCTACGGCACCGAAGCGCGCTGGGGATCGACCGGAAAGACGGGCTTCACCTGGCTCGGCGGCGTGGATTTCATGACCTACACGTCGAACGTCTATTCGCTGCGCACCGGCACGGTCACCGGCAGCAACGCGACGGCGATCTCGCTCAAGCGCCAGCTTCGCCGGCAGGAATCCCAGGAAACGCTGGATTCGTATTCGGCCTATGGGCAATTGGGCTTCGATCTGACGAGCCAGTTGAAACTCTCGGTCGAAGCGCGTTTCCAGATCGACCGGAAGAACTTCCGGTTCCGCCAGATCGATCTCGATCCGACGACCAACGAAACCATTCCGCTCACCACCTTCCGGCGGACATGGCACCGGTTCCTGCCCACCGCGTCCCTGACCTACACGGTCAACCCCGATCTCACGTTCTATGGCCGCGTCGCGACAGGCTACCGGCCAGGCGGTTTCAACCAGAGCCCCGCGCAGGGCTTCTTCGACCGCGTTCCCTACAATCCCGAAGACATCACGTCGGGCGAAATCGGCGTGAAAGGCCGCTTCCGGATCGGCAGCGCGGTCTTCCGGAGCCAGCTGGCGGTGTACTACAGCGTGACCCGCAACGTGCAGCAAACCACCACGCTGTCTGCTACCAACCCCGCCTTCACGCTCGAGAACGTCGGCACCGACGACATCTTCGGCGGCGAGTTCGAACTGAGCGGCACCATTCCGCTGGCGGGCGGACAGCTCGTGACCAGCCTGAATGTCTCGGGCGAGCGCGGTCGCTGGCACGACGGGGCCTCGATCATCAACGCGGGCGTGCTCATCGACCTTGCGGGCAAAACCACGCCCCGCACGCGCGATTACATCATCAATCTCAACGCGATGTACGATCATCCGATCGGCGGCGGCATGGACGCGATGTTCACGGCCAGCTACCAGACCGCCGCCGGAGGGTTCGACGATGCCTCGCTCGCCCGGCCCAGCCAGAATTACTCGATGGTGGACCTTTCGGCCGGCATCAGGACGCCCCACTGGACGCTGATGGGGTATGTGAAGAACCTCACCAACGATTTCTACCGGATCGTGTCGGTGGGCGGGAATTCCTACTACAACACGCCGCGCACCTATGGCGCGACGCTTTCGTTCAACTGGTGAGCCGCGCCGTGGCCGGTTTCGACAGGCGGACGACCATGAAGGGGGCGGGCGCCGTTGCGGCGCTCGCTCTCGCCCCCGGCCTCGCCGCGCGTGTCCATCCAACGCGCAACGCCGCCGAATGGCCGGTCTATGGGGCGACCAACGCGGCGACGAAGTATTCGCCGCTCGACCAGATCGACGCCTCGAACGTCGCCACGCTGGAAGTGGCGTGGGAATGGACATCACCGGACGCCACCATCCTGGCGGCGCACCCCGAATTGCAGCCCGGCGAATTCCAGGCAACGCCGATCATGGTCGATGGCCGCCTGTTCACCTCCACGGCGATGAGCCAGGTGGCGGCGATCAATCCCGCTTCGGGACGGACGCTGTGGGTTTACGACCCCGGCACCTGGCGGCACGGCTATCCCACCAGCAAGGGTTTCCAGCATCGTGGCGTGGCCTTCTGGCGCGCGGGGAAAGATGCGCGCGTTCTGATCGCCACGGGCGACAACCGCCTGATCGCGCTCGACGCAGCCAGCGGAACGCCCGTTGCGGGGTTCGGGGAAGAAGGGGAAGTGGACCTGCTCCGCTCCTCGGGAGAGCCGGTTCCCGACGCCCCCGCCCGATTGATCGGCGCAACCTCGCCGCCGGTGATCTGCCGCGACACCGTGATCGTGGGCCAGTACATCAACGACGTGCCGAGCCGTCCGGTCATGCCCGTGGGCGTCATCCAGGGTTTCGACGTGCGCTCGGGGCGCCACAAGTGGACGTTCCGGATGATCCCTCGCGCTGGTGAAGCGGGTGCTGAAACCTGGCGCGAAGGCTCGGCCGAACACACCGGCAACGCCAATGCCTGGGCACCGATGAGCGCGGACGATGATCTCGGCCTCGTCTATGTCCCCGGCACCTGCCCGACCAACAACTTCTTCGGCGGAGACCGGCCCGGCGACAACCTGTTCGGCAACGCGCTGGTGGCCCTCGACGTCGAAACGGGCTTGCGCCGCTGGCACTACCAGCTCGTGCACCACGACATCTGGGACTACGACATTCCCTGCGCCGGCAATCTCATCGACATCATGGTCGAAGGGAAGCGCATCCCCGCCATCGCGCAAGTCACCAAGCAAGGCTTCTGCTTCGTGTTCGATCGCCGCGACGGCAAGCCGGTCTGGCCGATCGAGGAACGGCCGGTGCCGCAATCGACCATCGCGGGCGAACGCACTGCCGCGACGCAGCCCTTCCCCACCAAGCCGCCGCCGTTCGACCGACAGGGCATCGGCGAAGACGACCTGATCGATTTCACCCCGGCGCTGCGTGAGGAGGCCAGGACCATTCTGGCGAAGTATTCCGCCGGGCCACTGTTCACGCCGCTGGGTACGCAGCCGACCATCGTGCTGCCGAGCTGGGTGGGCGGAGCGAACTGGTGGGGCGCCGCCGCCGATCCCGAAACCGGGATGCTCTATGTCCCGTCGCTGACCGCGCCGGTGTCCATGGCGCTGGACGGGGACGGCAAGCGCACCGACGCGGCCGACGGCGACAGCGAGATCGCCGGCCGCGCCAGCGTCGTGCGCGGACCGGGCGGCCTGCCGCTGCTCAAGCCGCCTTATGGCCGCATCACCGCGATCGATCTCAATCGCGGCGCGATCGCGTGGACCCGCGCCAATGCGCCGGGCGCGCGCGACCTGCCGATGTTCCGGCCCTACAATCCCGGCTGGATCGGCACGACCAGCCGCACCGGTCCGCTGCTGACGCGGACGCTGCTGTTCCTGGGCGAAGGCCCGCACAGCCCGGCGCAGTCGCGCAAGATGCTCTGCGCCTACGACAAGGCGACAGGGGCGCTCCGGGCAGAGATCCCGCTGCCCGATCACACGCTGGGGCCGCCAATGACCTACATGGCCGGCGGCCGGCAGTTCATCGTGTGCGGCATGGGCTTCCGCAAGGCGCCGCACAGGCTGGTCGCGCTGGCGCTGCCCTCAACCAGGAAGGAACCATGATGGCCGACCATCTTTCCCGCCGCCAAGCCATGGCCGGTGGCGCCGCGGTGCTGGCCGCGCTGGCTGTGCCGCAACCCGCCCTGGCGACCGGCGCGATCAAGCACTACATCCTGATCGAGCTGCTGCCAGGGGCCGATCAACTGGCGCTCGACCGCTGGTACATGACCTTTCACGCACCCCAGGTGCGGCGGGCCTATCAGGCTTGGCAGCGCGATTACCTCTCGTTTCGCGCCTATCTGCCGCCGGAAGAAGCCGTGCGTCGCTTCCATGTCGCGTTCGGGCGCATGACCGAAATCCACTTCGACAGCATCGACGATTTTCGAGAAAGCCGCCGCAACGGTCTCTATGGCGGCGATCTCGCCTCGTTCACCCCGCCGCCGGGGGGCTGGGCCGGCAACCGGCTGTTCCGCAGCACCACCGCGACGATCCCGGTCAATCCGGACACGCTTTACCTGTCGAAACCCACCCCGCCCAGGGACATGCCCTACCTGCGCTGGATCGTGTTCCTGCGCTATCCGGCCAATGTTCCGACGGCAGACGCGGATGCCTGGTTCGACAAGGTTGCCGCGCCGGAAATCGTGGTGCGGCCGGGTCTGCGGCGGTTCGGTCTGTACCGCGCGGTCAGCGAACGATCGGAATATCCCCGCGTGATGGAACTGTGGTTCGACAGCTATGCCGACTGGCGTGCCGCGTTCCTCGATCCCGAACTCCGGTTCACGCCACCGCCGTGGGGCAGCGCGTTCCCGTTCGCCGACACGCTTTCCATGTTCGTCGGGGAAAATCCCGACATCGATTTCATTCATGACGATCGGGTAGTGCCTTGAATACCTTTGCCGCCGATGCCGTTTCCCACGAGAACGAAAGCCACCTTCTCGATGATCTGCTGCGCCGTATCGCGGCCAGGCATCCACACGCGCCGGCGCTTGGAGAATGCGAGACGGCAATCGATTTCGCCACGCTCGACGGGCGCGTTCACCGCGTCGCCAACGGTCTCGTCGCTTCCGGCAGCGCGGGCGATCGGATCGCCATCGTCGGGCGCAATTCGGCGGAACAAGTCGAGCTGTTGCTGGGCATCGCCCGCGCCGGGCAAGTAGCCCTGCCCGTCAACTGGCGTCTCGCCGCGCCGGAAATCCGGTATATCCTCGGCCATTCCCGCGCGACGCGCGTCTTCGCGGACCGGGAGTTCGCCGGCATAGTGGCGCAGGCGATGGAGGGAAGGCCGGTGCCGCTGATCGTGCTCGACGAGGCGGGGGCGGAGGGTTTCGCGGCCTGGCGTGACCGCCAGCCGGACACGCCGGTCGAGCGCCCGGGAAGCGCCGAAGACGTGGTGCTCCAGATGTACACCAGCGGCACTACCGGACTGCCGAAGGGCGTGATGCTCACCAACGCGAGCGTCATGGCCTCGATCGCCCTGTTCAGCCGCCCGCCGCTCGATCTCGACACGTCCGACGTGATCTATGCCCCCGCTCCGATGTTCCACATCACCGGGATCGGCCCGGTGCTGCGATCGGTTCAGTCGGGTGCGCGGCTGGTGCTGGCCAGCCAGTTCGTGCCGGACGAGGCGGTGCGCGTGATGGCGCGCGAAGGCGTCACCTATACCACGCTCGCCCCCGCGATGATCCAGGCCTGCCTTGCCGCGCCATCGTTCCGCGACGCCGCGCCCACCGCGTTGCGCATGATCGTCTATGGTGGCTCGCCCATTGCCGAATCCGTCCTGCGCGAAGCGCGCGAGCGGATGGGGTGCGCTTTCGCGCAATGCTACGGCCTGACGGAAACCACCGGCCCGGTCACGCTGCTGACGCCGGAGGACCATGCGCCGGGCGCGCAGCGGCTGCTGTCGTGCGGGCGCGCGGCCGACGGAATCGAAATCGCGGTGATCGACGCGGACGGCGCACCCCTCGCGGCCGGGGAGACGGGCGAGATCGTAGTGCGCGGAGACATCGTCATGTCGGGCTACGCCGATGACCCCGAGGCCACCACGCAGACGATCCGCGCGGGATGGCTGAAAACGGGCGACGCCGGTTATCTGGACGACGAAGGCTATCTCTTCATCCGTGATCGCGTGAAGGACATGATCGTTTCCGGCGGCGAAAACGTCTATCCGGTGGAAGTCGAGAACGCGCTGCTTGATCATCCCGCCATCGCGGACGCGGCCGTCATCGGCGTGCCCGATCCACGCTGGGGCGAGGCCGTGCTGGCGATGATCGTGCCCGCCTTCGGACATGCCCTGACCACGGACGAGGTTACCGCCTTCTGCCGCGACCGGATCGCCGGATACAAATGCCCGCGGGAATTCCGTTTCGTCGACATGGTGCCACGCAACGCCGCCGGCAAGATTTTGCGTCGCGAATTGCGCGCGCCCTTCTGGGAAGGCCGGGAAAGACAGGTAGGATGAAAAACGGCGATGACGTCCGTCAAAACTCCCCGCTCGAAGCGGCGGGCACACGGTAATCGGGAAAGGATACAGGCCATGATCTCAGACGGTACTTCACGTTCCCTGCCGCTCACCCGCCGCGCCCTGCTGGGTACGGCGGGCGCTCTGTCGTTCGGCGCGGCGCTACCGGCACGCCTGCTTGCGGCCGACGATCCCGATGCCGGCATTCGCGCCGCGTTCTATTATGCCTTCACGCTGTATGAGTTCGCGCGAAACGAACAGGCGCTGGCCCGATGCGTCGGCGCGCCCGGCACGCTCAACACCATTGTCCGGCGTTCGCAGCTGTCCGACTGGCGTTCCCGCAACGTGACCGCGCCCAACAACGACACGATCTATTCGTCCTGCCTGCTCGACCTGTCGGGTGGTCCGATGGAACTGGCAGCGCCCACCGTGCGTGATCGCTATCTGTCCATCGCCTTCATGAACGCGTTTACCGACAACTTCGCCTATGTGGGCACGCGCGCGACCAACGGGAACGGCGGCCGCTTCTGGATCGCGGGACCGGAATGGCAGGGTACCGCTCCCGACGGCGTGCAGCTGTTCCGGTCGAGCACGAACGATGTCTGGATGCTGGCGCGCATTCTGGTCGACGGGCCTGGCGATCTTCCCGCCGCAGAGGCCGTGCAGCAACAGATCACCATATCGGCCCCGGCGGGCCGCCAACCGCCGCGTGGCTTTACGGTCGCGGCCCAGCCGCAGGCGAACGATGCCGCCAATTTCCTTGCTGTCGTCAACGAGCTGATCCGCCGTTCGCCGGGACGCAAGGGGGAACTCGCGCGCGCCGGGCAGTTCGCCGCCTGGGGCATCGGCACTGAAAAGCAACCCTCCCCTGCCCTGCTCGCAGAATGGACGCGTTTCCTGCCGATCGGGATCAAGGACCTGCGCGAAGGCTTCCTGTTCCGTGATCTGGTCGTCAACGGGTGGAGCTACCAGCCCCGCGGCGTCGGCAATTTCGGCAGCAACGACCGTCTTCGGTCGCTTGTGGCGCTGGGTGGGATCGCGGCGCTCGGGGAACAGGAAGCGATGTACTTTCATGCCAACTTCGATGCGCACGGCGCACGTCTGTCGGGCCAGAACGCCTATCGCTGGAGAGTGCCGCCCGGCGGCGTTCCGGCCAAGGCGTTCTGGTCGCTGACGATGTACGACGCGCAGCCGGACGGCCGCTACTACCTCGTCGAAAATCCGATCGGGCGCTATTCGATCGGCGACCGCACGCCCGATCTCGTGCGCGAACCGGACGGCAGCACGGTGATCTGCATCCAGCGCGAACGCCCCGAGGGTCGCCTTGCCGCGAACTGGCTGCCGGCCCCCGCCGGCCCCATGCGGCTTGCGCTGCGCGCCTATCTGCCGAAAGACGAGCTGATCGACCGCAAATGGCGAGTGCCGCCGCTCGAACAAGTCTGATCTTCAGGCCGTCGCGCCGAGAATCAATGCCTTGCAGGCCGCGATCACCGGCGCAACGAAATCGGGCGACACGCAACGCGCATCGTCGCCTTCGACGTGATGGTAACGGTGCGCGCCGAAGATACCGGCCACGCGCCGGTGCCCCGCCGCAAGGATCGTCGAAAGCTCGCCGGCCGCGCCGGCACTCGCCGGATACGCCATTTCAAGGCCGGGCAGCCCCGCGAACGCCCGCTTCGCCAAGGGCAGGAGGTCAGCGCCAACCGCCAGGAATCGCTGCGGATCCGCGCTGGGCAGCGGCAGCAGCCGCCCTCCGCCCGGTTCATGCCAGTCGCGCGCGGCGACATTGGCGCCAAGATGCAGCCACAGCGCCGTGCGTTCCGGCAGCGGAGCAAGCGCGTCGAGCGCATGTTCCGATCCGAGGTTTTCGTACTCGTGCCCGCTGTTGCACAGGAACAGGAGATCGTGCCGCGGCAGGGCGGCGCCAGCCCAGCGCGCCAGCGCCAGCCACGTGACGAGGCCGGGACCACGTTCTCCGGCGCAGGTCGTCCAGCCTGAACGCGGTGTGGACACGACCAGCGTTCCCGCACCGCCGCGCCGCCATCGGCCAGCGATATTGAACGCCTCCCGGCGACCGGCATCCCCGTCGAGGAAAAGCGTGGCGGCCTCCCCTGCCTGCGCCAGCGCGCGGAACGGTGCAGCCGCCTTGGGTGCAAGGACGGCGGCAGGAACATCGACCATGGCCTTGTTCCCGTCCGCGTTGAGCGCGATGGCCTCTCCGGTGGGGCCATTGGTTACCAGCAGGATCGCGGCGGCACCGGCTGCCGCGACGGCGCGCAACGTCTCGGCGACCGGCCGCGCCAGCGCGCTCGACCATCGCGCATAGGGCAGTTCAACCATGACGATCGCACCGGACAGACCCGATGCCGGCACCAATCCGGGCTCCACGCGCACCAGCTTTCCGGTCTGCCCGGCCCCGCCCGTCGGCGTGACGATGGCAAATGGCAGCACCGCCGCCCGCGCCGCGCCGCTCACCAGTTCCGTGCGCCGCGGGGAGAAGAACGGTACGCTGAACGCCTGCCGTTCGGTCTGCGCGCCGGCCTGTTTCAATTGCTGCTCGATCCACGCGCCGCAGGCGGTATCGCCGGGGCCTCCCGACGCCTTGTTGCCAAAGCCGACGTAGCGGTCGAGGTCCGCTGCGATGGCATCCCGGGTCGGTCCGGCCGGATGTGCCTGGGCAGCAATAGGCAGGGCCGGCGTGAGCGCCATGGCCTTGATGATGGACCTGCGGGTGGAGCGTGTCATGGTGCGGGTGCAGAGCCTGATCGTTCGAGCCGGAAGCCTAGCCGGCTAGCGCGAAACTCAGCAGAAATCGAGCGGCAGGGCGGTAGTTTTCTTGAGCTGCTTCATCACGATGAACGTGCGGACGTTGTCAATCTCCTCCCCGATCAGGAGCTTCGCCGAGAGGAACTCGCTGTAGCTTTCCAGATCATGGGTATAGACCCGCAGCATGAAGTCCATCTCCCCCGTGGTGTAATCGCACGAGATCACTTCGGGCAGCGCTTCGATCCGCGCGCGGAACAGGCGCTCGGCCTCGCCAGTCTGCGAGCGCAGCTTCACCGCGATATAGGCGGAAATGCCCAGATTGAGCTTTGCCGGATCGAGGATCGCGGCGGTGCGTTCGATAAAGCCCTGTTCGCGCAGGCGATGCAACCGCCGCGAACATTGCGAGGGCGAGAGGTGAACGAGCGTGCTCAGTTCGCCAGGCCCCAGATCGCCGCGAATCTGGATGTGCTGCAGGATCTTGCGATCGAACCTGTCCAGCCGTTCCTGCGTCATCATATACTCCTGCCTGCCGCCTCCCGTGCCCAGAGGGCGGCCCTTTCCCGGATCACCAACGGCTTGTCACCCGGGCCAGACTTCGCGGAACAACCGATCGAAATTGCCGCCGATGACCTTTTCGACCACGCGGTCCGGATAGCCGGCCGCGTTGAGATCGGCCGCGATCATCTCCAGCCGGCGCGGGGCGTTGAGATCGGGCACAGTCACCGGGCTGTCCGCCTCGCCCGGCGCCCCTATTCCCGCCTTCTGCCGCGCCTCGGCTGTCTGGCGCACGATGTCCATGTAGGCGGGCGAAATGTCCACCGGGGTAATGCTCTGGTCGCTGCCGATCCCGACATGATCCTCGCCGCAAGTGTCCAGCGCGTGGCGCAAATGCCGGCGGAACAGCGCGCGCGAGGCCGCCACCGGATCGCGGCCGAGGAACGGCATCAGATAGAGGCCCACCACGCCACCCCGGTCGGCCACCGCGCGGAACGCCGTGTCGGGCAGATTGCGCTGGCTGTCGAACACCGCGCGGGCGCCGGTGTGCGAGATCGTGATCGGCCGGGTGGAGGCCTGCGCCGCCTGAATTGCGGTGGAGGGATTGGCGTGCCCCACATCGACCAGCACGCCCAGACTGTTCATGCGCGCCACCGCCTCGCGCCCCAGATCGGTCAGTCCTTCACTTTCCGGAAGCGAACTGCCCGCGCCGAGCGCATTGCGATCGTTGTAGGTCAGCTGCATGATCTTGACCGACATGGCGGCAAAGGCATCGATCAGGCCAAGATCGGTGCCGATCATGCCCATGCCCTGAAAGCCGAAGATCACGCCCAGCTTCCCCTCGCGCTTGGCCCGCGCGATATCGGCATGGTGGCGCACCAGCGTCAGGTAATCCGGATGACGCGCGATCTGGTCCAGCCAGAAGCCGATCTCCTTGACCGTCTCCGCCAGGCTGCCCGGCTTGCCCACGGTCAGGTTGATCGCGGTCATGCCGGAAGCGCGGACATTCTCCAGTTGCGAGGGCGTGAGCGGACCCGGCTTGGGGTAGGGTACGTTCCAGGTATTCGGCGAGGCCAGCGCGTCGATGACGATGGCGCGGCGGTAAAGCGCGCCGATCGCGGGTGGAACGCCGTTCGCCGCAGGTGCGGCGCTCGCCGTTCCGCCAGTGCCCGCGGCCAGCGTCGCCAGCATGCCCAGCGAAAAGGCGCGGCGATCCACCCCCGGCATTCCCTTACTGCCCTTCCGGGACCGGCGGCGGCGCGGGCGGCGCCTCGTCGGTCAATCCCAGTTGCTTCCAGTTGATCAGCGCGTTGTACAGCATCCGGAATTCACCCAGGTTCTGCCAGCGCCAGATCGGATTGGTGGCGAACATCAACACGCGGCCCGAACCATCGGGCACGTTGATGATCGCCGGACGGTCCTTCACCTGATCCGATCCGCGCATGAACCCGCTCTGCACGCCGTCCTTGCCGCCGGGAAATTCCATCAGGATCTGTCCCTTGAGCCTGTCCGGCACGGAAAACAGCGTGCTGGTCGCCCAGCGGACTGGCATCTTCTGGTCCTTGATGTCGGCATCGTAGCCATAGAAGATCGGGCTGGCGGGCTTGGTGACCTTGGCCGTCACCACGGGGCCGGGCGCGTAGAAATTGCCGCTGGCCTTGGTTTCGGACAAATCGTCCACCAGCCCGAAATCGACCGGCACCGCACTGGCATCGCCGGTGGTGATCAGCGTTCCGCCCTGCTCCACGAACTTCTGCAGTTCGGCCAGACCTTCCAGCCCCATGCCGCCGCGCACGTCTTCCGACGATCCGTAATCGCCCGAGAAGCGATAGCGGTCGGTCTTGGTATAGGGCAGCGGCTTGCCCTTCATCGGAATGTCGAAAACGATATCCTTCACCGACCGGCCCTGCATTGGCAGGATGATGACGTCGTAACTGGCGCGCAGGTTGCCCTTGCGGACCTGCTCCTTGTAGATCAGGTCATAGGACACGGCGTGCCGGTCCATCGCATAGCGCAGCCAGCCAACCTTCTCGCTCGATCCCCAGGTGCTGAACACCGCCGTGCGCGGCAGGACGGTGTCATGCGCGGGGGCATTCGGCTGGCCGGACAGCCCGATGGCTTCCAGCCCCAGTTCCTCGACCGCCGGCTTCAGCGCCGCATAGGCGCTGCCATCGACCAGGAACGACCCCGCCGGAACGGTTTTGCCGCCAGACTGGAAGGCCTTTTCGACCACCTTCACCGGCGTGTCCTTCAGCCGGTAGCGCAGCGTGGCCATGTTGACCGAGCCCTGATCGAGCACGGCATACGTGCGCGCACCGCCGCCGCTGATCCGCCCGGTAACGGTGAACTGCGCCAGCGGTGTGACCGGCACCGCCAACGCGGCCTTGTCCGCCACCTCCACAATCCGGGTGTGCGTCATCAGCCCCATGGTCCAGGCGGCGTCGTCGTAGGTCGTCAGGTTCTCGTCCGGATAATCGTTCTGCAGCTTCAGCAGCATCTTGGCGAGCCGGCCGTAGGGCTGGTTGAGCTTGATCACGAGCGAACCGGCCGGGAACGTGCCTTCCTTGACCGTCACCGCCTGGCTGGCGCGGCCGATCTCGATCCCCTGCAACTGGAGAATGTCCGTCACGAACTTGATGCGCGAAGGGTCGGCCTGATCGGCGGGAATGACGTAGGCATAGGGTGCCTTGTCCGCTCCCGCCTGAATCGCGTTGCTGCTTTTCTTGTAGAAGTTCTCTAGGATCACCTGCGGGAACCGCGCGGCCAGGTCGAGCGCGGTCAGGATGCCGGTTTCCATGTAGTTGGTGTTGTTGCGCATCGACCACATCACCTCCTTGTAGGGAGGCAGCGGCCGGAACCAGTCGCGCTTGGTCCAGTCCCCGCCGCGCACGCCCGTCTGCACTTCGGGGGCGACATGGCGGTACATCGTGGTGGCGCCGGCGTTGCCGAAGGTTTCGTACATGCGCAGCATGCCGTTGTGGTTCGACGACATGAAGGCCAGGTAGCCCGGCGTCCAGGCATCGACAAAGCCGTGCGTCCACACGCCGGGCATGCCGTACTTGGTCATCTGCGCCATCTCGAAATTCGAGAACCACGGCAGTTCGCCGAACAGGATCGGATCGAGATCGGGGTTCTGCGGCGCCTGCCCGGAATAGGTGTACATGAACGGCACCGATTCATGCAGTTCGTGCATGATCGGCGGATGCCAGTCGAGATAGTACTTCATCAGGTGACGCGCGCTGACGTCCGAGAAATTGATGTCGCGGTTGTTGTCGTGATAGATGTACTTGCCCCAATAGGGCGGACCACCGGGCTTGTTGCGGTCGTCCTTCTCGTCGATCAGGTTGCGATAGTACCAGTCGACATAGCGATCGCGCCCGTCCGCTTCGAGCACGGGGGTGATCGCGACGACCAGATTGTCGCGGATGCCCTTTATCATCGCGCTGTCTTCGGTGAGCAGGCGATAGGCCAGTTCCATCAGCATTTCCGGCGGGCCGGTCTCCGCGCTGTGGAGGCCGCCGGAGATGTGATAGAAGGGCTTGGTCTGCGCGATCACCGCCGGCGCGTCGGCGGCCGGCAGCTTGCGCGGATCGGCCAGCAGCGCCAGGTTCTTCTTGTAGGTATCGAGGCTGGCTATGTTGTCGGGGGCAGAGATCATGACCACGATGTTCTCGCGGCCTTCCTCGGTCTTGCCGATCTCGATGATCTTCACGCGGTCCGGCGCGGCTTCCGCCAGCTTGCGATAATAGGCGATGATCTGCTCGTAGTAGTGCAGCGTATCGGGCGCGCCGATAGTCTTGCCGAGTACCTGCTTGGGCGAGGGGATCGTCTGCGAGACCGGCAGGTGATCGACCAGCGGGCTCATGAACTCGGGCTTGGTGGTCCACCGCTTCACGTCGGTGGCGTAATCCGGGTCCATCTGCTGCGCCATGGCGGTACCGCTCAGCAGCATGGCCATGGCCATGCCGGCAACAATCGTTCTGTTCTTCACACGTGCTCCCCGAAAATGACGATTACCCGACGCGCCGGTCAGGCATGCTGAAACGCCTCACGCCGCAGGCGCGAGGAAGAGAGGCTGGACAGTCCCTTTGAAAGGCGGCCAACCTTATCGGCGACCGGAACCGACACAACGCCTTTTCTTGCGCCGTGTGCGCGGATTGGCGAAGGATCATGCACGAGCGAAGCATTGTGCAGGCCGAAAATTCCACATTCGACGCGTTCCTCCACCATCTTCCCCCATCGCGCAACCGTCGCGCAGCTTTACCGCGCTTCATGCAATCCGCGTGCATTCTGCGAATCCGGCCCCTTGCATTCTTATTGACGAGAACCCCCTCCTGTTTCACGCTCCCGGCCATAAGAACCTTTGGGGGCCGCGGCAGCGTGCATTTGCACCGTCGCGGAAAAATTGCGGGGAAACAAGGGAGTAGAATCTCCTCCTCTCATATGGGACTCCTGAAATCGGGCAGACAAGCCTGTCGATCGCATCCATTGCATCGGCATGGTGATTTGTCATACGGCGGCGCCTTCGCGCGTCACCGCGTGATGAGGGAACAAGCAAAAGGGAGGTCAAGTGACAAAGAACATGAACCGGGGTTGCACCTCAATCCGCCTAAAGGCCATGCTGCTGGCGGCGGGGAGCGCGACGCTGCTCGCCACGCCGGCCCTGGCGCAGGAAACGCCGCAGGACCGCGGCGGCGATGAAATCGTGGTGACCGCGCTGAAGCGCGAAACCAACCTGCAAGACACGCCGATCGCGATTTCCGCCATCAGCGGCGCAGCGCTTGCCAATTCGGGCGTGCAGAGCATCGCCGATCTGGGCGCGACCACGCCGGGCCTCAACTTCGTCGATGGCGGGCCTTCGCAGCGCCGCGTGGTCATCCGCGGCATCCAGGGTCCGGGCGAGCCGATGATCGGCACCTATTACGACGAAACGCCCGTGACCGGATCGATCGGCGCCAGCAACGACGCCGGCGGATCGACGCCCGAACTGCGCCTGTTCGACGTGCAGCGCGTGGAAGTGCTGCGCGGTCCGCAGGGCACGCTCTATGGTTCGGGTTCGATGGGTGGCACGCTGCGCGTGATCTACAACAAGCCGAACCTGGACACGGTGCAGGCCGGCGTGGACATCAGCGGTTCCAACACGCACCACGGCGGCTGGAACATGGAAGGCAGCGCGATGATCAACGCGCCGATCGTGACCGACAAGGTCGGCCTGCGCGTCGTCGGCTTCTATCGCAACCAGGATGGTTTCATCGACAACACCACGCTGGGCATCAAGAACATCAACAAGCAGGAAAGCTTCGGCGGCCGCGCGCTGCTGCGCCTGAAGCCGACCGAGCGCTGGACGATCGATCTCGCGGCCTACATCAACCGCAGCCGGACCGACACGCCGAGTTGGACCCTGGGCGCCGGCAAGTACATCTCCGATGCCTATACCCGCCAGCCGGTGCGCGACAACGTGGAGCTGTACAGCATCACGTCGAACTATGACCTCGACTTCGCGACGCTGACGGCCACCGGATCGTACATGCACCGCAAGCTGTCGTCGGTTTCCGACGTTTCCCGCTACATCCGCGGGCAGCGCACGCCCGGCCGCTGCTCAGCGCTGGTTGCCGGCGGGGCGGCCTGTTCGCCGACCCAGCTCACAAACTTCTACGCGCTGGTCGATGGGCAGTCGACGTCGGCGCTGTTCCCGCAGCAGGACATGGACACCTGGACCGGCGAAATCCGCCTCAGCTCGAACGGCAAGGGGCCGATCAACTGGACCCTGGGCGGCTTCTATTCGAACCGCCACACCAACGTGGCCAATCCGCAGGTCAATGCCGATCCGCTGAACGGCCAGGTGATCTATCCGCTGCAAATCGCCACGGTGCGCTTCATCGATGACAGGCTGGAACAGATCGCGGGCTTCGGCGAAGTGTCGTGGGATATCACCGATCGCCTCAACCTGACCGGTGGCGCGCGCTATTTCCACTACAACAAGAACATCGTGGGCCAGACGACCGTTCCCTCGATCCTGGTCGGCGCGCGCCTCACGCCGCCCACGGCCGTCACGTCGGGCGAAAGCGGCTGGGTGGTCAAGGCCAACGCATCCTACAAGATCACGCCGGACGTGATGCTCTATGCCGAAGCGGCGCAGGGCTTCCGCCCGGGCGGCGCCAACCAGGTGCTTGGCCTCGACGCCGCGCTGACCGCGTACAATTCGGACAGCCTGTGGAACTACGAAGTGGGCCTCAAGACGGCGTGGTTCGACCGCAAGGTGACGCTCAACGTCGATGCGTTCCAGATCGACTGGAGCGACATGCAGATCACGCTGCGAACGCCCAACGGCGCCTTCTCCTACATCGGCAACGCCGGCAAGGCGAAGGTCAAGGGCATCGAGGCGGAAACCGGCATCCATCCGCTGCCGGGCCTGTCGATTCTGGGCAACTTCTCCTACATCGACGCCAAGCTGACCCAGAACCAGAACACCGGCGTGACCGCCACCTCGGGCCTGAAGGGCGATCGCATCCCCTACGTGCCCAAGATCATGGGCGGTGGTTCGGCGCAGTACAGCTGGCCGCTCAGCGAGTCGCTCTCGGGCTTCCTGCGGGCCGACTTCAACTATGTCGGCAGTTCGTGGTCGGATTTCCGTCCGAACTACGTCTATGCCCGCAAGGTTGACGATTACGCGCTGGTCAACGCCCGCATCGGCATCGAGGAGCCCGACAACAAGTGGGGCGTGTACCTCTTCGTCACCAACCTGTTCGACTCGACCGCGATCACGCGTTCCACGTCGAGCGCCATCGCCGTCGGCCGCACGCTGGTAACCAGCGCCACACCGCGTACGATCGGCGTCAATTTCCGTACCAACTTCTGACCCGGACGGGGCGGCCTTCAGCCGGGAGAAGGCCGCCCCGCTTCCTTTCCCATTTCAAGAGAGCGTCCATGTTCACCATCACCAGAAACCGTCTGGCCGCCACGGCCGCAACCACCGTTTTCGCCCTGTTCACCACCCCGGCCATGGCGAAGGATCTGGTGGTCCACGCCGGGCATCTGATCGACGGGGTCGGCGCGAAGCCGCGCGACAACGTATCAATCCTGATTCACGATGATCGCATCACCGGCGTCCAGGACGGGTTCGTCACGCCCGCCGGCGCGGACGTCATCGATCTTTCGACGGCCACCGTCCTGCCCGGCCTGATCGACATGCACGATCACATCACCTCGGCCTATACCGGCAAGAACCCGATCGCCGAGCGGGTGACGCATTCGGACCTCGATACCGCCTTCGATTCCGTGGGCTTCGCGCGCAAGACGCTGGAAGCCGGCTTTACCTCCGTGCGCGATGTCGGCGGCGAAACCGGCGTTGTCGTCGCGCTGAAGCGCGCCATCGCCGGCGGCAAGATCGCAGGGCCGCGGCTGTGGGTTTCGGGCTATCCGCTCGGCCCCACCGGCGGCCATGGCGATCCGCAGAACGGCATGAGCGCGGAACTCGATTTCCATAGCGAAGGCCGCGTCATCGATGGCCCGGACGAGGCCGCCAAGGTCGTCCGGCGGATGCACCGCGACGGCGTCGATCTCATCAAGATCATGCCCAGCGGCGGCGTGCTGAGCATCGGGGACGATCCCAACAACACGCTGATGACCGACGCGGAGATCAGCGCCGTCGTCAACACCGCGCACAGCCTTGGCATGCGCGTGGCCGCCCATGCCCACGGGCGCGACGCCATCATCCGCGCTTCGGCGCTGGGCGTGGATTCGATCGAGCACGGCTCGTTCGGCGATGCCGAAGCCTATAAGGTGATGAAGGCGCATGGCACTTATCTGGTGCCCACACTGCTGGTCGCCGACACCGTAGTCAAAGTGGCGAAGGCCCACCCGGAATCGCTGAACCCGTCCTCGGCCAAGAAGGCACTGGAAGTCGGCCCGATCACGATCGCCAACCTCGGCAACGCCTACAAGGCAGGCGTGAAGATCGCCTTCGGCACCGATCAGGGCATGGCGCCCCATGGCACCAACGCGCAGGAATTCGCGCTCATGGTCCGCGCCGGCGTGACGCCGATGGATGCGATCAAGGCAGCCACGGTCAACGCCGCCGATCTGCTCAACGCCAGCGCGGACGTCGGATCGGTCCAGGCCAACCGCTACGCCGACCTGATCGCCGTGGCAGGCGATCCGCTGGCGGACGTCACCCAGCTCGAACGCGTGCGCTTCGTGATGAAGGGCGGCGCGGTCGTGAAAGGCTGGACGGACGCCGCGGCAAAGTAAGTGGAGAACGGGCCGGGGTACCGCTGACTCCCCGGCCCATGTGCCCTCTACCCTTGCGCGCGGCGCATTCGCCGCACCGCCGCGTCGAACACCATACGCGCCGCCCCGTTCGCCCCCCCGGTAATGCGCCGCGCATCGGCCGCGCACTTGTCGCGAATGATCCCCGTCAGCGGAATCTGCTCGCCCTGCATCGATTGCGCGAGCAACTGGATCTGCGCGGCCCGCTCCACCGTCCACATCAGCATGAATGTCGACGCGATGTCCGGCCCACAGACAGCGACGCCGTGGTTGCGCAGCGCCAGCACATCGTGCTGCCCGAGCGATTCCAGCATCCGCCCCTTCTCTTCCGGATAGAGCGTGATGCCCTCAAAATCGTGATAGCCGATGCGGCCAGTCAGTTGCGCGCCGTAGAAGGTGTCGTGACTGAACCCCTGCGCCTTGTTGACCACGGCGGAAACCGCCAGCGTGTGCGCGTGGGCCACGCAGTTCACGTCTGGCCGGTGGGCGTGGATCACCCCGTGCAGCGCAAAGCCTGCCGGATTGGCCTTGTAGCCGTTATCTTCCAGCAGGTTGCCATCGGTGTCGACCTTGACGAGGCTTTCCGGCGTGATCTCTTCGTAGGCGAGCCCGAAGGGATTGACGAGGTAGGCGTGAACCGCGCCCGGCACGCGCAGCGAGATATGGTTGAAGATGATCTCGTCCCAGCCGAACCAGGCGACGAGATGATAGAAATCGGTGAGTTCGCGGCGTAACGCCGCTTCGTCCGCGCCAACGGCCATGGTCATGGGTGCTTCTCCGGAAAGCGGGTGCCGGCGCGGAAACGCGCCATATCGACGATCGCCCGGCTGACGGGCAGGTCCATGCCGATCTCGCCCGCCATCTCGAACACCGCATCGGCGATCGATGACAGTTCCAGCGGCCGGCCTTTCAGGTAATCCTCCAGCATCGAGGTGCGGAACGCCCCTGCCAGCCGCCCGCGCCCCAGCATTTCGTCGCGCGTCATCGGCGGGCAGGCGTTGTAGCGCGCAGCGACGCGCCAGGTCTCGTCAAGGATGTTCGACACGATCGGGACCAGCCGCGCATCGGAACACAGATCACCCAATCCCGCCTGCGCCACCACCGACAGCGGGTTCGTCGCCAGATTGAGCGCGGCCTTGGCCCAGACGGCATCGACGATGCGTTCGCTGACCGTCACCTCGATCCCGCACGCGGCCAACATCCGCCCCAGACGCGCAACCCGCGCCCGGCTGTCGCTGCCGATCGCGCCGATGACGAGGTTCTGGCGCTGGGTGACGGTGACATGCGCGGGCGCCTGCATCATCGCCGTCGTATAGACCACGCTGCCCACGATCTGCTCCGGCGCGAACCGCCGCGTCAGCGTGCCGTCGGGATCGACCGCACGCAAAGGCTCTGCTCCGCCCCCCTGCCCGAGCCGGAACCACCACGGAATTCCGTTGACCAGCGGCATGACCAGCGTGTCCCTGCCGATTGCGGCGGGCAATGTTGCGGCCACGCCCGGCAAGTCGGCCGCCTTCACCGCCAGCACCAGTACATCGGCCGGCGCATCGGGAACCCGATCGCTCACCGCCGGATGACCGGTAATCGTCGCGCCCGCCTCCTCGCAGGTTACGCCATCCCGTTCGATCAGCGCAGCCCTCGCCGCGTCGCGCACGACCAGCGTCACGTCCTGCCCGCCATGGGCGAGCCGTGCCGCGATCGCGCTGCCGATCGCCCCCGCGCCGACCACCACGAACGTCATGCCAGCACCGCGCGCAGGGCAGCCGCGAATGCTCCCACCTGATCTTCGCGCAGACCCGCGATGTTGATCCGCCCGGAGGGCACGACATAAACGCCGTGATCGTCGCGCAGCCGCGCGATATCGGCGGGGGCAATCGCCAACGACGAGAAAAAGCCATTTTGCGTCGCCAGCCGGCCCAGGTCGATCAGGCCGATCCGTCCTTCCTGCGCAAGCAAGCCGCGCAATCCGCGCACGCGTTTGCGCATGGCATCCAGTTCGGCGCGCCAGATCGCGGACAATTCTTCCGAATGCAGGATCGTGCGCACCACCGCCGCACCGTGGTCCGGCGGCATCGAATACGTGGCGCGGGCCAGCGCGGTAAGGTTGGACGCCGCCAGTTCGACGCCCTGCCGCCCGCCAACCACGAAAAGCGCGCCCACCCGTTCGCGATAGATGGCGAAATTCTTGGAGCAGGAATACGCGACCAGCGCGCTTGGCACCTCCTCCAACAGGATGCGCAATCCCGCACGGTCCGCCTCCAGGCCCTGCCCCAGCCCATGGTAGGCGGAGTCCACCAGCGGCAGGAGATTGCGCCGCGCCAGTGCCCTGCCGATCGATCGCCATTGCGCTGCGCTGGCGTCGACACCCGTCGGATTATGGCAGCAGCCGTGCAGCACGAACACATCCCTTTCCCGTGCGGCCTCTACCGCCTCCCCGAACGCGGCTTCATCCATGTCCTGCGAGCGCGGATCGAGGTAGCGGAAGCTCCGGACGGCAAGCCCGGCAGCGGCGAACAGGGCGCCATGGTTGGTCCAGCTCGGCGCGCCGAACCACACGGTGCGGTCCGGCTTCTCGCGCGCAAGGAGATCGGCGGCGAGCCGCAGCGCGCCGGTTCCGCCGACGGTCTGGATCGCGGTGACCGCGTGGTCCGCCCGCGCATCGCCCAGCGCCAGCGGCTCCAGCCCCGCCAGAAACGCGCGATCACCTTCGACGCCAAGGTAACTCTTGGTCGGCTGGCCGATCAGCAGCCTGCGTTCGGCTTCCTTAACCGCCCGCATCACGGGGGTCTGTCCGCATTCGTCCCGATAGACGCCGATCCCCAGATCGAGCTTCCGATCGCGGACGTCGGCGGAAAAGGCGGCGCCCATGGCCAGAATCGGATCGTCGGCCTGTCGCGCCAGGGTCATGAAGTGCATGTGCGGGTCCCGTGATGAACGGGCTTCACCCTAGCGGGGGGGCGCGGCAATCGGCTTGCGTAATGGGGGGCGGATGCGCGCAGTATGCAACCGGATTGCGCCTGTACGCCATTTGGAGAAGGCGGCTTGCGTCAGACCGCTGCGCCGTACTCGAAGCACCCTGCCATGTGCGATGATCCCGCAAGCGCCCTCGCGGCCTCGGGTATGCGGTCAGATGTCTTTGAGATCGCTCACGAACTCATAGCGGTCGCCGCGATAGACCGATCGCGTGAATTCCACGATGCGCCCACTGGGCACCCAGGTCTTGCGTTCGATCCGCAGAACTTCCGAATTCTGCCGCACGCACAGAATGCCTGCTTCCGTCGGCGTCGCCAGCGATGCCCGCACGCGTTGCGTGCCGGCCGTCGGCCGGAAGCCATAACGGTCGAGCGCCTGATAGAGGGAATCGCCCAGCGCTTCGAGATCGGGAATGAACTCCGCCGGGACCACGGCATGTTCGATCGCCAGAGGTTCTCCTCCCGCCAGACGGACGCGCCCCAGCCGGGCGACGCGCGCGTTCGCGGCGATTTCGAGGGCGGCAGCCTCTTCCTCGGTCGGCTGCGCATAGCCCTTGTTGATCCAGACAACGCCGGGGTTTTCGCCGCGTGACCGCGTTTCGTCGCTGAAGCTGCTAAGCTTGCCGCCCGGCGTTTCGATGCGGCGGGCGACGAACGTGCCGGAACCCTGCTTGCGGACCAGCACGCCTTCGTCGATCAACTGTTCGATCCCCTTGCGCACGGTGACGCGCGAGAGACCGGCCATTTCGCTGAGATCGCGCTCCGACGGAAGCGCACTGCCCGGATCGATGGCCCCGCTGCTGATGTGTTCGCGCAGGCTGCGGGCCAGTTGCAGGTAGAGCGGCGTTCCTTCCCCGCTGCGTGTCCAGGCAATGTCTTGCATCGTTTGCTCAATCTCGCCTTTCCAGCGCCCTCATGACCTTGCGCAGGTCACCCCCGTTGGCGTCGAGAAGATCCTGCCCTTCCCGTATCGGAACGCCCAGCGCCACGATCGCGCCCAGCCGGATCTCGTTCCCGGCCGCCTCAAGCGCCTGCGCGGCGGCTTCGGCGTCCACCCCGGCGATATCCTGAACCATGCCGCGCCCCCGTTGCAAGAGCTTCGCGTTGGATATGCGCATGGCCACCATGCGCCCTTCGTAGACCAGTCCGCGCCGGATCATGATCGCGGTCGAAAGCAGGTTGAGGACTGCCTTCTGCGCCGTACCGGCCTTCATCCGGGTGGACCCGGCGACGACCTCGCTGCCGGTCACCGCTACGATCGCGTGTTCGGCCTTTTCGGCAAGAACCGAGCCGGCATTGTTGGCGATACCGATGGTCAGCGCGCCCAGCCGACGGGCCTGCTCGATCGCCGCGACAGTGTAGGGCGTGCGCCCGCTGGCGGCGACGCCGATGACGACATCCGCCGGCCCGATCCCTGCCTCGGCAATTTCGGCGCAGCCTGCCTTCGCATCGTCTTCCGCGCCTTCATAGGCTTCGGTCAGCGCGCCGAGACCCCCGGCCATCAGGAACACCATCCGCTCCATCGGCCAGCCGAAGGTGGGGTGCAGTTCCGTGCCATCCTGCACGGCAAGCCGCCCCGATGTGCCTGCGCCGACGAACACCAGCCGCCCCGTCGCGCCGAGGCGCTCAGCCGCCGCTTCCGCCGCGCGGGCGATGGCGTGGGTCTGCGTCTGGATGGCCGCGATCGCCGCCATCTGGCCTTCGAGCATGGCCTCCACCGCTAGGTCCGTCGGCCAGAGATCGAGATCACGGTAGCGCGGATCGAGAGCTTCGGTATTCATGACATCCTTTTCCGCCGGGCGGGGATCAATCTGTTTCGGAAACCGCTGGCCCGCCCGGCCCCGGCACCACGGCACAGACCACGAAGGCCACCAGCGTGCCAATGCAGAGCTGGAAGGGAAACGACAGGCCGAGCAGCGCGGCCGGCAGGCCGATCGCGCGCGCGATCGCGGGTTGCAGCAGCAGCACGGTGAAGAAGCCCACCAGCAGCGATGCGATGACCGATCCGGTCGTTCCCCGCCGCGTGAACAGCGCGGTGAAATAGACGCCGAGCAGGCCCGCGTATGTGAAAACCATGACCTGCAGCGCGAATTCCAGCAGGCCCATGTCCGAATAGCGCTGCCAGTAGAACGAGACGACCGCCATTACGAACATCGCGAAGCCGATCACGCCCATGCCGGCGCGGCCCGCCTGCACGTAGTGGTGTTCGGCCACGGCGCCGCGCCTTGCGCGCCACGGGCGATAGAAATCCTGCACCAGCACCGAGGACATCGCATTGAGCGCGGAATTGGTCGTGGCGACGGCCGCCGCGCAGATGCCCACGGTCACCAGACCACGCAATCCGCCGGGAAGCTGGGTCAGGATGTAATGCATGAAAATGCTGATCTTCTCGCCGCCGAACTCGTTGCCGGCAATCGCCGTGACCCCGCCCATCAGGTCCGGCCGGTCATAGAAGACGTAAAGCAACAGCCCGATGACAATGAACATGCCCACCACCGGAACCGTCGCCAAGACCGAGAGGTAAAGGCTGCGCGCGCCAGTCTTCGCATCCCGACAGGCGAGCAGGCGCTGGGTGGTATCCTGATCCATGCCCGCATTGGCGATGTAGAGCAGCGTCAGGCCCGTCAGGATCGCCAGCATCGAGAACGGGCGCGACGGATCGATCGAGAAATCGAATAGCCGCAGCTTGTCCACGCCTTCGGGCGTATGCGACAGCCCGTGGATGATCTCCGCCGTCGAAGCCGGGATCGACAGGCGCAGGAACACCAGCACCGCGATGGCGGACCCCAGATAGACCACGAACTGGATCAGGTCGTTCCACAGCACCGACTTGAGCCCGCCGACGAAGGTGAACAGCACGCTTGCCACCACCAGCAGCGCGGCCGCGATCATGATGCCCTGCGCCTCGACCGTGCCGGTAATCACCATGGCGAGAGCGATGGCGGCAAGATAGACACGCGCGCCGCCGGCAAAGACGCGGCCGACCAGGAACATCCCGCCGGCCCAGCGCGTCGCCTTCTCGCTGAAACGCAGGGTCAGGAGTTCATAGGCGGTCGTCGCCTTGATCCGGTAAAAGCGCGGGATCAGCACATGGGCGACGAAGATCGCGCCCAGCAAACCGCCGATGTTGCCGCTGAGATAGGTGAGATCGCCGTGATAGCCATAGTCCGGCCCGCCCAGGAAGGTCGCGGCGGACTGCGTGGCGGACAGCACCGAAATCGCCGCGAGCCAGGCCGGCACGTTGCCACCCGCCAGGAAATAGTCGTGTGCCGACGCGGTCTTGCGGGGCGTGAAGATCCATCCTCCCCCGACGAGCAGCAGGAGGTAGCCGGCGATCACCAGCCAGTCTGCCATCGAGAAAGGCAGCGTCATTGCGGAATTCTCCCGTCCTTTGCCCGGCATGCCATGGCCGGGGCCTTGGAAAAAGCCGGCGTCCGGTCAGCAGGGACCGACCGGACGCCGCGAAGGGTGGCAGGGTCTCAGAGATGCGCGGTCAGCGAAAGGCCGATCGTGCGCCCCATGATGTCGTAGGTATCGGGGAACGTGTTGAACACGCCGCCGGTAGAGACCCGCGGCGGATCCTTGTCGAACAGGTTGTAGATACCCGCCGTCAGCGTGATCGCCTTGGTGAACTCATACGAGGCCGACAGGTCGAAGGTGTCCTGCGCCGCCAGCGTTTCCTTCGATCCGGCCGTGCTCGATCGCACCTTACCGATGCGCTGCCAGTCGAACTGGATCACGCCCTTGTCGAACATCCAGCCGAGACCCACGGTGTGACGATAATCGGGCTGGACCAGCGTAGTGCCATCGCTCGAACAGGTCGCGCCGAAGGTACCCTTGCACTGTACCGCCGCCACCGTGGCGTTGGCCTGGATCAGATAGGACGTGACGATGTTGCCCTGATAGCTGAGGCGCATGCCCTTGCCGGGCAGCCAGTCGGGGCGGACGGTGTAATTCGCCGCGATGTCGAACCCGCGCTGCAACAGGCGGCCAAGGTTCTGGTTGTTGACGTAGGCGTCCTTGAAATAGCCGGTCGTCGGATCGCGCGTCACCAGCCCGCAGAGCGGGTTGCTGGCCGAAGGGTTGGTGATGTAGCAGCTCGTGATCGCGGCGATCGGCTGGATCACGCCGACAGCGCCGCGCAGGTCCAGCTCGTACCAGTCGACCGTGACGTTGAGACCCGGCACGAAGGTGGGCGTCAGCACCGCGCCCAGCGTCTTGGTATAGCCGGTCTCCGGCTTGATGTTGGGATTGCCGCCGTAATAGTAGTTGCCGGTCAGGTAGCTGGCGGACATGGAATCCGCCGAACCCACCGCCGGGGCGCCGAAGCGCGCGCACTGCGCGGCGTTGCCGGTGCCGAGCACGCAGGGATCGCCGCCATAGCGCGGCTTGAGGCGATCGACCGTGACCAGGTTGTTGAACGGCAGCGACGAGGTGCTGGCCGCGAACTCGCCGAAGTTCGGCGCGCGCAAAACCCGCTGGTAGGTGCCGCGCAGGCGCAGGTTGGCATCAACTTCCCAGTTGGCTTCCGCCTTCCAGGTGCCGTGGTTGCCGAACAGGTTATAGTGCGAATAGCGATAGGCGCCACCGACGTTCAGCTTGCGGATCAGCGGCAGGTCATGCAGCAGCGGCACGAGCACTTCGCCATAAAGCTCCGCCACATCGAACGAACCCTTGTAGGCCGCCTGCACGCCCTGGCGATAGGTATTGCCGCTGAGCAGCGCGCTGTCCTGCGCGATGGTCGCGTTCTCCTTGCGGTATTCCGCGCCGATCGCGAAGCCGATCGGCCCGGCGGGCAGCGAGAACAGCTCCTCCAGCGTGCCGCTCAGCGTGGCGGCGGTGACGAACTGGTCGCGCTTGCGGTTGAAGCCGTTGATCGAGCTGCCCAGCGCGCCGGCCAGAGCGCTCTGGTTCGGCCCGAAGATGTTCACGGTGTTCACGATCGCGCCGAAGTTGTTCACGCCCGCCGCGTTGGTGACGAGGCCATCGCCGGTAATCAGCGAGTTCTCCGTCGAGCGGCTGTACTGCGCATAGATGTTCCACTTGGTCGAGGCCGTCAGCGGGCCGCGCAGACCGGTCTGGAACTGCAGCGTGTCGCGTTCCGTATGGTACGTGATGAGACCGAGTTCAGCCAGCGAGCGCGAGACGTTGACTTGCGCCGCGCCGTTCACGAACGTCAGCTGGTTGCGGATCTGGTCGGTCAGGAACGGGTTGTTCTGGTTGATCGAGACCACGCGGTTGACCGAGGCAGGCGTTGCGCCCGGCGTGCCGGTCTCTTCGGTGCGGGCGTTGGTGTACATCGCGCGGCCGTAGATTTCGACCTGCGGCGTGATCTCGTACTTGAACAGCGCGGCAACGTTGATGCGCTTCAGCGGCGAAACCAGCGGATAGCTGCCCGAGATGTTCGAGGTGGCCGAAGGCGTGGTCGTGAACGCGCCACCATCGGTAAAGCCGAACTTGCGGCCGCTGGCCACGTCGGTGAAGACGCCGCCGATGCTGGGGATCGTCTGGTTGGGCGTGGTCGCCCAGCTGCGCTGGCTGGCGGTGATCCCGTCACGCTGGGTATAGTCCGCCGCGATCACGATATGGCCGCGATCACCCAGCCCGGCGCCCAGCATCAGCGAGCCGCCGTACTGCGCGCCGCCATGCGTGGCGAGGCGCGCGGCGGAGGTGGCGCGCAGGCCCTCGAAATCGTCGTTGAGGATGAAGTTGACCACGCCGGCCACGGCATCCGCGCCATAAACGGCGGCGGCGCCACCGGTCAGCACGTCCACCCGCTTGATCAGCGAGGCCGGAATCGCGTTCACGTCCACCGAGTTGCGGAAGCTGAACGGCGCGGCACGGGTGCCGTCGATCAGCACCAGCGAACGGCTCTGGCCGAAGTTGCGCAGTTCGAGAACCTGCGCACCGAACGCGTCGCTACCCTGCGAACCCTGGCGGACGCCGCCCGAAAGCTGCGGCAGCTTGGTCGAGAAATCCTCGATCGTCAGCGCCGACTGGAGCTTGATCTTCTCCTCGCTGGTCGAAGCGACGGGGCTGCTCGCGGTGAGGCCGGGCACGGCGATGCGCGTGCCGGTAACGACGATCTCCGCCGCGGCGGGCGCTTCGGCGCCGGCATCCGACGGCGCATCGGCGGACTGCGCGTGCGCAACGCCCGTCCCCTGCACCAGCGCGACGGCGAGAGCGGCCGTAGCCACGGCATGACGATAGGATTTCACCATGGGATTTCCCTTCATTTTCCTGTTTCCCTGAACCCAGTCGCCGTCGCTGCTCTAACAGTGCGACCCGAAGAGTCGGCGGCTTGCTCGGCTGGATTGGCCTTCAAAATGCATACCTGTGCGTGAATGTAAAGTATCGGTATTTAACTGGTACTATTTTTATCATACCACAACAGCGGATGCGGCCTGCGGACGCCACAGCATTCCACCGGTTTGCGGCGCTTTCACGCCGGTCGTGCCGGGATAGGTCAGCGGCAATCCGCGCAGGCTGCGCGCCGCCAGGAACGCCATGGCCTCGGCCTCGACGAAATCGCTGCGCAGTCCCAGATCGCCAGCCGCCCGGCAATCGCCGAGCCGATCGCGCAACCCCCGCATCAGCACGGGATTGTGGCAACCGCCACCGCAAACAATCCAGGCCTTGGGCGGCTCGGGCAGGCTGCGACCGGCCAGCGCCACGGATTCCACCGTGAACGCCGTCAACGTCGCCACCGCGTCTTCCAGCGCCAGATCCGTCAGGCAATCCAGTGAAAAGTCGTAGCGATCCAGCGAGCGGGGGCCTTTGCCCCGGAAGTGTTCGTGCGCCAACAGATCGGCAAGAATCCGCCCATCGACCTGGCCCGCCGCCGCCAGCCTGCCCCCGTCGTCGTAACGGCCCGCGCCGCGCTGCTGCACGACCAGATCGATAAGACCATTGGCGGGACCGGTATCGAAGGCGACCAGTTCCCCGTCCGCGCCGATCCAGGTTACGTTGGCCACGCCACCGAGGTTCAGGAACGCCAGCGGCCCCGAGAGACCCAGCCGCGCCGCCAGCGCGGCGTGGTAGGCAGGCACCAGCGGCGCACCTTCCCCGCCCGCGCGCAAATCGTCCTGCCGCATCTGCGCGACCACGGGCACATCCAGCGCATCGGCCAGCGCCTGCGGATCGCCGACCTGCACCGAAAGCTGGCGGCGCGGCCGGTGCAGCAGAGTTTGCCCATGAAAGCCTACAAGGTCAGGCTTCCGCCCCGCCTGTTCGATCACCGCACGGCCCGCGCGCAGATAGCCTGCGTCAATCACCGCCCCCGCCTCCGCGAACGAGGACGGCACGCTGCCATGCCCATCCCACGCCAGCGCATCATGCGTCGCCCGCACCACAACGGCGCGCTCATCATCGGAGAACGGAACCAGCAAGCATGGCCCGTACCCATCAATCCGTTCGCCATCGGTTTCCACCAGCGCGACATCGACGCCATCGAGCGAGGTCCCGCTCATGTATCCCATCACCAGCATCAGTCCGTTTCCTCCCAGCGGCAGACGACGAGGCTCGCGTCGTCGTGCGGTTTGACGCGCGCGAAGCGACGCAAGGAGCCCGGCGCGCGTTCCAGCGCCCGCAGCGCATCGATCCAGCGCCGCCATTCGTCGGCGCTGCGGATGGCCAGAAAATCGGCCGGGCCGGCCACGTCAAACAGTTCGGCAAGGCGCAGAAAACCGTCGCTTGCGATGGCGAAGCGCTGGCCGGCACGCAGCGGAATCCGTGCCTGCCAGACATGGTCGGCCGCCGCCGGTTCGGTGCCGAGCACCCAGTATCCGCCATCCCGGTTCATCAGTCGGCGATTGGCGACAAGGCCCGGCATCAGCCGCTCCTTGAGCGCATCCGGGGTGATCGCGGGGTTTTCCGCCAGAACCCCGCGCAACGCGGCCAAGGTGCGTCCTTCGATCGCATCCAGCGCTGCGCTGCCCCAGAGCCGCGCCGCGCCGTCCGCATCGGCCGCCACCACGCGGCAGTCGGCCAGGGTGGTGATCTCCGCCATGCCATCCACCGCCCGCACCATGGCGAACGCCGCGGAGGGCAACTCGTAATGCCCTTCCGGTTCGCGCACGCGCTGGCGCAGCAGGGCTTCGCCACACTGCGCCATGACCGTGCGCAGCACATCGGCCGTGGGCATCACCGGATCCGTGCGCAGGACGTCGGCAAGGAACCGACTCGCCGTTTGCGCCAGCCATGCCGCGTCACTTGGTTCTTCCAGCAGCGAGGCGCCAATTCCGGTCGCGCCGTCGATCACCCAGGCGGCGCCTCCGCAATGCCCCACAATATCCTCGTTGACCGCGCCTTGGTGATCGGTGGCCGCTATCTCGATCCTGAGCATGCACACGCCTCCCTAAGCCCCACGCGGACCACACCGCTCCGCCGCCGCATCGCGGCTTCGCCAAATCGGTATCATCATTTTTGAAAACGACAAAACCAATTTAATGCCACTTGAGGTAAATCACCCTGAATGGTATCTCACGCGCCATGACCTCGACTCCCCATACCATCGAGACGCTCGCTCCGGGCGCAACGCGGATGGCCGCAGAAGCGCTGTCCGCGCCGGCATTGTGCGCGCGGCAGCTTCAGCTTAATACCAATCTGGTCCGCGACGCCGGCCAGCGCCTGCGCGCGCTCGCCCCACCCTTCGCGGCGACGCTGGCGCGCGGCAGCTCCGATCAGGCCGCCGCCTTCGCCAAGTTCCTGCTGGAAACGAAAGCCGGCATACCCACGGTCAGCCACGCCCCGTCGACCGGTTCGCTCTATCGCGCGACCTCGGCCCATTTCCGCGACGTGCCGCTGATCGCGATCTCGCAATCGGGCCGCAGCCCCGATCTGCTCGCCGCCGCCGATGACGCGCGCGCGCGGGGTGCGGTGGTCATCGCCGTGGTCAACGATGCCGCCTCCCCCCTCGCCAACCTCGCCGAGATAGTCGTTCCCGTCCACGCCGGCCCCGAAACCAGCGTGGCGGCGACCAAGAGCTTCCTTTGTACGCTCGTCGCGCTCACCCATCTTGTCGCCGAGTGGAGCCAGGACGCGGCCCTGCTGGAAGCGCTGCCCCAGACGGGACGCGTGCTCGAACAGGCCGCCGCGGCCGACTGGACCGCCGCCGTCGCGCCGTTGAGGGACGCGAGCGAGATGCTCGTGCTGGGCCGTGGCCCCAGCCTGCCCGTCGCTGGCGAAGCCGCGCTCAAGCTGAAGGAGACATCGAACCTTCATGCCGAGGCCTTCAGCAGCGCCGAAGTGGCGCATGGCCCGATGACGCTGGTGGGCGCGGGCGATCCGGTGCTGGTCCTCGCCCCGCTCGATATTGCCCGGACCGGCCTTCGCGCGCGACTGGAGGATTTCGCGGCGCGGGGCGCGAACGTGATCGCCGCCGGCTTGCCCGAAGACGTGGCGCCCGCGAGCCTCGTCCTGCCGATGGACACGCAGGTCCACCCCGTGCTGGGCGCTATCGCGCAGATCCAGAGCTTCTACGGCCTGGCCAATGCGCTTTCGCTGGCGCGGGGGTGCGATCCCGATAGCCCTCCGCATCTCAACAAGGTAACGCGCACGCTATGACGCTGACGGCACTTACCGGCGCGAGCATCGTTCTGGCCGACGCGATTGCCGAAGGGCAGGCGCTGTTGCTCGATGGCGACCGCATTGCCGGCCTTGCTGCGGCGGATGCCCTGCCGGCCGGCTGCGCCCGCCGTGACCTTGGCGGTGGCTGGCTGCTGCCGGGCTTCATCGACGTGCAGGTCAACGGCGGCGGCGACGTGTTGTTCAACGATCACCCCTCGGTCGAGGGCATCCGCGCCATCGCCGCCGCCCATCGTCGCTTCGGCACGACCGGGCTGCTGCCAACGCTGATCAGCGACTATGCCGGCGTGGTCGAAGCCGCCATCGCGGCGGGCGAGGCGGCGCTGGCCGACCGGGTGCCGGGTGTGCTCGGCATTCACATCGAAGGCCCGCATCTCAACCCCGCGAAGAAGGGCATCCACGACAAGGCGCGCTTCACGGCGGTCGATGCGGAAGTCATCGCGCGGCTGGCGCAGCCCACCCTTGGACGGCGCGTGGTGACGCTGGCGCCCGAACTCGCCCCTGCGGGAACCGTGCGGACACTGACCGATGCGGGCGTGCTGGTGTGCGCGGGGCACAGCCTTGCGGACTACGACCAGACCCGCGCCGCGCTGGAAGAGGGACTGGCGGGTTTCACCCATCTGTTCAATGCCATGACGCAGTTTCTCAGCCGCGAACCCGGCATGGTCGGCGCGGCGCTGGAAGATCGCGCCAGCCATTTCGGGCTGATCGTCGACGGCCTCCATGTCCATCCCGCGGCGCTGCGCGTGGCGCTGCGCGCGCGCGGGGGCGACGGGGCGATGCTGGTGACCGATGCGATGCCCCCGGTCGGCGGCACGCAAAACCGGTTCACGCTGATGGGCCAGGACATCGCGGTGGTCGACGGCACCTGCCGGGGGCCGGACGGCACGCTCGCCGGATCGGCGCTGACCATGGTGCAGGCGCTCTGCAACACGATGGACATGCTCGGCTGCGACATCGTGACCGCATCGCGCATGGCGAGCGGCAATCCCGCGCGATTCCTGCGGCTCGACCACGAAACCGGCGCCATCGCGCCGGGCTTGCGCGCCGATCTCGTCCACCTGGATGCGTCGCGCTCGGTTACCGCCACCTGGATCGCCGGCGCACGCGCGGATCACCGCGCATGATGCCCGAACTGGGCCTGATCGAAGGCCGCTTCGGGCGCATCTGGACCGAGGCGGAGCGCGGCCATGTCGTGCAGACGCTCGCGGCGGCGGGCTATGGCTTCTACCATTACGGCCCGAAGGCCGACCGCGCATTGCGCCGCGCCTGGCGTGAGCGCCACGACCCCGAACAGACCGCTATGCTTGGTCGCCTCTCCGCCCACGTTCGCGCGGCGGGGATGCGGTTCGGCATCGCGCTGACGCCGATCGGCTCCACGCACCCGTTCGACGACGAGGCTCGCGCTGCGCTCGCTCGGCGGGTGGCGGACCTTGACGCCATCGGCATCGACGACCTTGCCGTGCTGTTCGACGACCTGCGCGGCGACATGCCGGACCTTGCCGCGCGGCAGGCGGACGTGGTCAACTTCTGCGCGGGCCTGACCCGGGCGACGCGGGTCTATACCTGCCCCACCTACTATTCGGACGACCCGGTGCTTGATCTGGTGTTCGGCGACCGGCCCGCCGGCTATCTCGCTGAACTGGGACGGCGGCTCGATCCGGCGGTCCGGGTTTACTGGACCGGCGAGGAGGTCTGCTCGCGGGCTATCGACCCCGCCCATGTGGAGCGCGTGGCGCAGGAACTGGGGCGTCCGGTCTGCCTGTGGGACAACTATCCGGTCAACGACGGCGCGCGCATGTCACGCTTTCTCCATCTGCGCGCGTTCACCGGCCGGTCCGCCGCTATCGCTCCGCACGTTTCGGGCCACGCGATCAACCCCGCGATCCAGGCGCATCTCGGCTGCATTCCCGCCCTGACGCTGGCTGCGGCTTACCGGCAGGGCGAAGCCTACGCCTATGGCGCGGCGTTCGCTGAGGCCGCGCGGCAGGTGCTGGGCGCGGCGTTCGCGCAGATGCTGCAACAGGATCTTCCGGCGCTTCAGGACGTTGGCCTTGAACGGCTGGGATCGCGCGGCGAGCGCCTGCGGGCACGCTATGCGTCGATCGACCATCCCGCCGCGCGCGAGATTCTTCGCTGGCTGGACGGCGACGACCTGATGACCGACGACGAAGTCCAGACCCAATAGGACCAGACAACGGCGCCATGACAGGAAAACGCGACACGGAACTGCTGGAGCGGCTGCGCGAGGCGGTGGGGCAGCGTCATGTGCTGACGTCCGCGCGCGCCACGGCGCGCTATCGCCAGGGCTATCGCACCGGCAGCGGGCCGGCGCTTGCCGTGGTGCAGCCGGGTAGCCTGGTCGAGCTTTGGAAGGTCGCGCAGGCCTGCGTCGCGGCTGACGTCTCGATCATCATGCAGGCTTCGAACACCGGGCTGACCGGCGGCTCCACGCCCGATGGCGCGGATTATCCCGGCGGGCTCGTCATCATCAGCACCACACGCCTTTCCGCGCTGCATGTCATCCGCGATGGCGCGCAAGTGCTATGCCTGCCGGGCACAACGCTGCACCGTCTGGAGCAGGCGCTGCGCCCCTTTGGGCGCGAGCCGCATTCGGTGATCGGCTCCTCCTGCCTCGGCGCCTCGGTCGTGGGCGGCGTCTGCAACAACTCGGGCGGGTCGCTCGTGCGGCGCGGGCCGGCCTATACCGAGCTGGCGCTGTACGCGCAGGTCCGGCCCGACGGCACGCTGGCGCTGGTCAACCACCTCGGCATCGCGCTGGGGGACGATCCCGAAACGATGCTTGCCCGGCTGGACGCGGGGGCCTTCGCGGAAGCCGACATCGATCCCGCCCTCGACCGCCGGGCGCACGACCATCGCTATGCCGAGCATGTGCGCGATGTCGACAGCATGAACCCGGCGCGGTTCAATGCCGATCCGCGCTGCCTGTTCGAAAGCGCCGGCAGCGCGGGCAAGCTGATCGTCTTCGCCGTCCGGCTCGACACGTTCGCGCGCGAGGAAGACACCGCCACCTTCTACATCGGCGCAGCTTCGCCCGAACCGCTCACCGAACTGCGCCGGACGATGCTGCGCGATTTCGCGCAGCCGCCGATCGCCGGGGAATACATGCACCAGACCGCGTTCGACGTGGCCGACCGCTATGGCCGCGACATGTTCTTCGCGATCGAGCGGCTCGGCACGGACCGGCTGCCCGCGCTCTTTGCCGCCAAGGGCCGGTTCGATGCGCTGTTCGGCAACGGCCTGAGCGACCGAGTGATGCAGTGGGCCAGCCGGTTCGTGCCCGATCCCCTGCCCGCACGGATGCGCGCCTTCCGCGATCGCTTCGCGCACCACCTGATCCTCAAGGTCTCGCGCGATCAGGCAGAGGTCACGCGCGGGCTGCTTGCCCGCCTGTTTCCCAGTGATGAGAACGGCGATCATTTCGAATGCACGCCGGCGGAAAGCGCCAAAGCCTTCCTGCACCGCTTCGTCGCCGCCGGCGCGGCCGTCCGCTATCGCGCGGTGCATCGGCGCGAGGTGGAGGATATCGTCGCGCTCGACGTCGCGCTGCCCCGCAACACCCGCGAATGGCGCGAAAGACTGCCGCAGGACCTCGCCGACAAGACGATTCACGCGCTCTATTACGGGCACTTCTTCTGCCAAGTGTTCCATCAGGACTACATCGTGCGCAAGGGCACCGATCCGCTGGCGTTCGAACATGCGCTGTGGGCGCTGCTGGACGCGCGCGGGGCGCAGTATCCGGCCGAACACAACGTCGGCCATCTCTACGTCGCGCGGCCCGAGCTGGAACACTTCTACCGCAGCATCGATCCGCGCAACCAGCTGAACCCCGGCATCGGCCACACCGCCCGCGGCCGCGGCTGGACCGCAACGGCAACCCCTGGAGAACACCGGCCATGACCTATTTCCTCGGCATCGACGCCGGCGGCAGCAATTGCCGCGCGCGCCTGATCGATGCGGCCGGCGCCACCATCGGCGAAGGCCGTTCGGGCACCGCCAATGCGCGCATCGGCATCGACGCGCTCTATGACACCTTGAAGGATACCGCCGACCAGGCGGTGGCGCAGGCCGGCCTTGCCCCGCCACAGCGGGCGCAGGTCCGCGCCGGCATGGGCATTGCCGGCATTACGCGCCCCGGCGTGCGCGAAGCGCTTGGTGAACTGGATTTCGGCTTCTCCTCGGTCGCCTATGCCACCGACGCGCAGATCGCCAACCTTGGCGCGCATGGCGGCGAAGACGGGGCGATCCTGATCATCGGCACCGGCAGCGCCGCCCAGTTGCGCGTGCATGGCGAGGATTTCACCATCGGCGGCTACGGCTTTCCCATTTCCGACGAGGGCAGCGGCGCGGCGCTTGGCCTGTCCGCCATGCGCCACGCTCTGCGCGCGCTCGACGGGCGCACCCGCCGCACGCCGCTGAGCGCCGCCGTGACCGAGCGCTTCAACCACGACACGGCACAGGCGATCGCGTGGATGGATCAGGCCACGCCACGCGACTATGGCACCTTTGCGCCGCTGGTGATGGACTATGCCGAAGCCGACGACGCCATCGCCCGCTCGATCGTGGAAGACGCGGCCGCGCATATCGAGCGCTTCATCGAGACGATCTTCGAGCGCGGCGCCACGCGCTGCACGCTGGTGGGCGGACTCGCCCCCCGCATGAAGCCCTGGCTGCGTTCCCGCACCGTCGAACGCCTGAGCGATCCGCTCGGCGATTCCCTCGATGGCGCGCTCCGCCTCGCCGGTTATCGCGGACCGGCCTGACCCCGACGGGCGGCCCGGATACTAGCCGTCAGCGCCCGATCAGTCCCAGTGCGTGACGGATGAACGCGTCGCGGTCCGTGACCCACCGCGCCTGGGGCGGCAGTGCCGGATCGACCAACGTCCAGCCCTGCGGCGCATAGACCTGCGCCAGCGTTCCCCTGGTGTTGAACGCCATGGAGACCATGCGCTGCTGCGCCAGCGTCGTCTGGCTGTTGCCTTCCATCGCCACGCCATCGGGCGCGAGATGCGTTCCTTGCGGGCGCAGCGCGATCGCATAAGGCTCCGTCCGGAAGCTCTGGACCGTGGTGTTGAGAAAAATCGACAGATAGACCTTGTCCAGCGCCTGTCCGACGACAGCCGCTTTCGTGGGCGGCATCCGCCATGCGGGATCGGCCAGCAGGCTCCACGGGTAATTCTCCGGCGCGCCATACCGCAGTTCGGTACGCAGATCGACGAGTCCTTCGCGCGGTGCCTGCGCCGGCGCGATCCGGTTCAGCCGCAGCCCGTTCGACCACGTGAAACCAAAGGCGCTGACATCCAGCAGCGGCATGGCCGACGGCGTGGAACCGACGGGTCGGTTCGATACCGCTACGTTCTCGTAGATGCGCAGATAAGCCTTGTCCTTGATCTGGTGGCCGCTGGCGAGGTTCTGCCACGCGCGCTGGCCCTGCCAGCTCGAACGGACGAAATGCGAAACCAGCGTACCGTTGATATAGGTACTGTGTTCCTGATCGCTGTTGGTGCCGACGTTGCCGGCAATCTCGCTGTCCTCGACATAGAGCATGGTCTGGCCGCTGGGGACGAAGATCGCGTTCTTGCCGCCGTAGATCTTCGAGCGCCGGATAACAGCGGTGAACAGGCCGGGCCGATGCCCGTCGAAGGCTTCGAGATAGACCGCGCCGACCGGCTGGATCGCGCCGGGGAAGTCCAGTTCGACATCGCGCATTTCGAAATGCAGCCGCTGCTGGCCGATGTCGTAGAGGTGAAGGCCGACGGACGCCCACTCGTTCCCCGACCGGAACGTGACGCGACGCCCAGGGACCGACGAGCGCAGGATATACTGCGTTCCGCGCAGATCGCCCGCGACCTGCGGCACCACCGGCGCGAACGGATAGACGCACGGTTGCCCCGCGCCATCTAGCGCTTCGTAAACGAGTTCGTAGCCCCCTTCGATGCGCCCGCCGAAATCGTCAACGCTCCGTCCGGCATAGACTTCACGGCCGGCGGCGCGCGAGGCATCGCATTTCACCAGCAGCCGGACGGCGGGGCGGCGCAAGCCCTCCATCGGCATGTAGAACGGATAGGCGCGGTCCGCCTGCTCCGGCGGCAGCGGCGCCGCCGAGGGCAGCGGTGGCGCATCCTGCGCGCCAGCCAGCGTTTCCGGCATCGAGACATCGGCATAGCGCAGGCTTTGCCCGGCGCCCGCCCCCGCCCCGGACAGCAAGGGCAGCGCCAGCACCGGCAGGGCCAGAATCGTCAGCAGTTTGACCCTTGCAGGCACGCGCACCGGTTGCTCCCTGTTTCACGCGAAAGAACCACCCTCCTAGACGGAAGGGCGTTAAGGCGAAGTATCGATGCGGCCGGTCAATGCCATGGCTCCCAGGGTCGGCCCCGAACATGCTCCGGATCGGTGGAAACCGCCTGTTCGAATTCAACCGAACTTAACGATTGTGACCAATAAACTTCGCCTCCTAAGCAGCGCCAGGCAAGGTGAAGGATCGCCATGCCCCGACAAGCGTTGCGTTGCCGCAGGTTATGGACCGCAGATGAGCTTGGTGGATACGACGGATGGACAGGCTCTACGCAAGGCGCAGGTCGAAGCCAGCCTGAAACTGGCGCGGACGGCCGTCATCGGCGGCATCGTAAACGCAATCATCGTAGCGACCGTCCTGTGGTCCTCGGTCTCCCACGCGGCCATCGCGTTCTGGACCTTGCTGGTCCTGGGGCAAGGCCTCGTCCGGATTCTGCACGCGCGCCGCCTGGCAAAGAACGATTACGAGGATTTGTCCCCGTCAAAGGATGGCCGCTTCATCGAGCTACTTGCCAGCCTGAACGGCGTTGCCTGGGGCTTTTCCATGGCGATTGGCGGCTTTGACGCCACGCCTGGCGTATTCACGCTGCTGGCCATGCTCACCGGCGGCATGATGGGAGCCGCGGTCATCAGCTATGGCCCGCTTCCACGGGCGGCGTTTGCCTACATGATCCCGCTGACGATCGGCTCGATCGCCGGATGGCTGCTTTCCGGCAATCCCCTGGCGATGACGGGCACGCTGCTGATCCTGTGCTACGCCGCCGTCCTGTCCCGCTCGATCAAGGGCACCGAAAAGGTCTTTGCCGAAAAGGTCGCGCGCGAGCAGGCGCTTCGGGAAAGCGCGGAAACCGTGCAGCTCCTGCTCAAGGACTACGAGGCGCAAAGCGCCGACTGGCTCTGGTCGATCGACCGGGAGGGGATGATCCTAGCCCCGACGGATCGCTTCGTCGAAGCCAGCGGGCGTGACCGGGAAACACTTGAAGGGCACGCCCTGCTCTCGCTGTTCGACGCAGGGCACGAGCACGAACGGCTCGTCGAGATGCTTCGGAAACGGCAGGCTTTCCGCGATCTGACCGTGCAGATCACCGTGGGCGACGAAACGTGCTGGTGGCGGCTTTCCGCCCAGCCACGCGCCGGCGGCCGCATGCAGGGCGTCGCCTCCGACGTGACGGCGGAAATGCGGGCGGAAGCACGGGTCAGCTACATGGCGCACTATTGCGGCCTGACCGACCTCGCCAACCGCTTCCTGTTCAACGAGACGCTGGGCCGCGCGGTCAAGCGGCTGCACGAAGAGGAACGGACGGCCGTCCTGTGCCTCGATCTCGACCAGTTCAAATCGGTGAACGATACGCTGGGGCATCCCATCGGCGATCGCCTGCTGTGCGAAGTCGCGCGCCGCATCGAGGCCTGCGTACAGGAAAAGGCCATGGTGGCCCGCCTAGGAGGCGACGAATTCGCCGTCCTGATCGAGCGGGTGAAATCGCCAGACGAGGTGGAAGCCTGCGCCGCCCGGATCATCGATGCGGTCGACCAGCCGTTCATCCTCGACGGGATGCAGGTGATGACGTCGACCAGCATCGGCATTGCCTTCGCCACCGTGGCCGACAGCGATCCCACCGAAGTCATGAAGCGTGCCGACCTGGCGCTGTACAGCGCGAAGACAAACGGCCGGAACCGCTTCGCCCATTTCCAGATTGGCATGGACGAAGCGGCCCGCGAACGGCGCGATCTGGAAATGGACCTGCGCGCGGCGCTGGTGCGCAACGAGTTCACGCTGCACTACCAGCCGCTCGTCAACATCTCGTCGGGAGACGTGGTGGGCTACGAGGCCCTGATCCGCTGGCAGCATCCCACGCGCGGGCTGATCATGCCCAACGCCTTCATCCCGCTGGCCGAGGAAACCGGGCTGATCGTGCAGGTGGGCGAATGGGTGATCCGCCAGGCGACGGCGCAGCTCGCGCTATGGCCCGCCGACCTGCGCATCTCGGTCAATCTTTCACCCGCGCAGATGCGCAGCGCGAACCTGATCCCCACCGTGGTCAACGCGCTGGCCAGCGCGGGGATCGACGCCGGTCGGCTGGAGCTTGAAATCACCGAAACCGTGCTGATGCAGGACAGCGAAGCCAACGTATCGACGCTGTACAAGCTGCGCGAGATTGGCGTGCGCATCGCGCTCGACGATTTCGGAACGGGCTATTCCTCGCTCAACTATCTGCGCAGCTTTCCCTTCGACAAGATCAAGATCGACCGGTGCTTTGTGGAATCACTCGATCACAACGCCGAATCGCGCGCCATCATCCAGGCCATCACCGGGCTGGCGGGCAGCCTGGGCATGGACACCACGGCGGAAGGCGTCGAGACCGACGCACAGCTTCAGGCGCTGCGCGACAAGGGGTGCACCGAGATCCAGGGCTTCCTCATCTCCCAGGCGATCGATCCGGATGGCATCGGGCAGGGAACCCGTCCCGCTGCGCAGCAGGGCGGCAGCGATGGCGCGCCTGCCGAAACGCAAGACGACGACGCGGAAAACCGAAACCGCGCAGCCTGATAGGTCCTATCCGTTCGTCCGGCGCGGCACGCCATAGCCCAGCCCTTCCAGCCGGGCCATCGCGGGGGCTCGAAACAGTGCGGGATTGGCCAGATAATCGTCGATCATCCCGATCGTGTCGAACCCCCAGAAAAGTTCCGCGCCCACTTCCACCGTCGGCACGCCGAAGACGCCCCGCGCGATGGCCGCCTCGGTATTGGCGCGCAGACGGTCCTTTACCGTGGGCGCGGCGAGTACCGCCGCCACGCGGTCCAGCCCCAGCGCGCGGCCGAACGCTTCCAGATTGGCCGGATCGCCGAGATCGAGGCCATCGCGGAACACCGCATCGAACAGGGCGTCCACCGCATCCACCCGCGCATCGAGCGCGACCAGCAGGCGCAGCGCCTCGATCGAGCGGAACGGATGCACATCGGGGAAGCGGAACGGAATGCCGTGGCGATCGGCAAGCCACTGGCACATGCGGTAGATCTGGATGCGCTTGGGCGGCACTTCGGCTGGCCCCAGTTGCCCCCAGTGCTGAAGCAGGCCGCCCAGCAGAACGGGTTCGGGCCGCAACGCGAGCGTAGCGTTCCGGCGCAACTGCTTCCACATCAGGTACGCGAACGGCGACACCAGATCGAAATAGAACGTGGCGGGCGTGGTCGCGGGTGGGAACGCGGACATGGCCGGAAGCCTCCTTCGCGGCGATCATGTCGCCTCGCGAGCCATCCGGCAATGTCGGTGGGCAGAAAACCGTAGCGGCCTATCCGTGCGCCCGCTCGCCATAGAGCCGGGCCGCGCGCATCAGGCAGGCGGCCGTGAGGACGGGGGTGACCGCGATGATCAGCATCGAATGCCGGATCGCCATGTCGCCATAGCGCGGCGTCAGCAGATCGGTGACGAAGCCGACGGCGCTTGGCCCCACGACATTGCCGATGAAGCTGGCGCCGAACAGCAGCAGCGCGATGGCCAGCGCGCGCTGGCGCTCGGGCACGATGTTGACCGTGGCGGCGTAGACCGGCCCTTGGTGGATCAGGGTGACGAAGCTGGTCAACGCGAAGGCGGCAAACCAGACGGCGCGGTCCGAACCGAGCAGGAACACCGCTTCCGCCGGGCCGGCGAGCAGGCAGGCCAGCGCCGGCACGGCCAGCCGCCAGCGGATGCGGCTG
>NZ_DDFB01000021.1:0-9878 GCF_002336885.1 Novosphingobium sp. UBA1939
GCGCAACGGGTTCCGGAGCGGGCGCGGCGGCCGGGGCGGCCTCAGGCCCACCGGCACGCGGCATCAGCTTGCGCCGCTTGACCTCGACCACCACCTTATTGGTGCGACCATGGCTGAAGGTCTGCTTGACCTCTCCCGCCTCGACCGAGGTCTTCAGGCCCAGCGGCCTGCGGCCCAGTGTCGGCTTCTTGTCGCTATCGCTCATCGAACTCATTCGCCCTTCGTATCAAAATCGTCATTCGCCACCGAAGCAGCGACATCACCGGCGGACTTTTCGTCACGCCCCATGAAATGCAGCAGCCGCTGAAGCGGTGCGGCAACCCTTGCGGCCGCCGCGTCGTCGGTCAGCGCCAGATGAACGACGTTGTCGCGGCCCAATGCCACAGACAGCGCCGCCCGGTCCAGCGGCAAGATGATGCCTTTCAGACCCGTGCCTTCGGCTTCCTCGCCCACCCGCCAGGCCTGCGCCAGCTTGTTCGGTCCATCGCTGCCGGCATCGCTGGCGTGCGCCAGGAACGTCACCGCGCCAGCCCGGCACCCCTGCGCGATCTTTTCGGTACCCAGCAGCATGTTGCCAGCGCGCAGTTCGATGCCCAGCCGATCCGTCAGCGCGCGCAGCAGCGCGGCTTCGGTCCGTTCGGGAAGGTCGGACGGAATCGTCAGCGGCGCGCCCTTGAAAGCCCGCGCCAGCGCGCCCTTGAGCTTGCCGCTGGCCAGCGCCTGCGCCAGCTCGGCCCGGCTCACGCCGATCCAGGCGCCCCGCCCCGGCGCGCGCGCCAAAGGGTCCGGCGCGACATCGCCCATGGGCGACAGCGCAAGCCGGATCAGCGCATCGCGGTCATCGTGACGACCGGTGAGCACGCAACGCCGCTCCGGCGAGGCTTCCCCCGCCGTGCGCGTCTTCTGCCTTTCGGCGACTAGCGGCTCATTGTGAGGATTCCGCATCAGCGGCCTCCTCGAATGCGGGGGCGGCAGCTTCCGGCTCGTCATCGAACCAGTGCGCGCGCGCAGCCATGATGATCTCGTTGCCCTGCTCTTCGCTCAGGCCATATTCGCCCAGCACGCCGCCCTTGTCTTCCGACCGTTCCGAACGGTCGCGGCGGGTGTTGTCGCGGCGGCGCTGCTCGGCCCGCTTGCGCGCGATCAGTTCGTCGGTGGCCAGATCGGCCAGATCGTCCAGCGTCTTGATCCCGGCCTTGCCCAGCGTGACCAGCATCGCTTCGGTCAGGTGCGGCAGCTCGGCCAGCGCATCCTCGACACCCAGCGCACGGCGTTCCTGGCGGAAACCATCCTCGCGGCGCTCCAACGCCTCGGCAGCGCGGCTTTGCAGTTCCTCGGCCAGTTCCTCGTCGAAGCCCTCGATCGTCGCCAGTTCGGCCACGTCGATGTAGGCGACTTCCTCCAGCTCGCTGAAGCCTTCGGCAACCAGCAGTTGCGACAGCGTTTCGTCGACGTCGAGTTCTTCCTCGAACATCTTCGAACGCTCGGCGAATTCCTTCTGGCGCTTCTCCGAAGCCTCGGCCTCGGTCAGAATGTCGATGGCCGAACCGGTCAGCGACGAAGCGAGGCGCACGTTCTGGCCACGGCGACCGATCGCCAGCGAAAGCTGGTCATCGGGCACCACCACTTCGATGCGGCTTTCCTCTTCGTCGATCACCACGCGGCTGACGGTGGCCGGCTGCAGCGCGTTGACCACGAACGTCGCGGTATCCTCGCTCCACGGGATGATGTCGATCTTTTCGCCCTGCAGTTCCTGCACGACGGCCTGCACGCGGCTGCCCTTCATGCCTACGCAGGCGCCGACGGGATCGATCGAGCTGTCGCGGCTGATCACGCCGATCTTGGCGCGGCTGCCCGGATCGCGGGCGGCGGCCTTGATCTCGATGATGCCGTCGTAGATTTCGGGCACTTCCTGCGCGAACAGCTTCTTCATGAAGTCCGGGTGCGCGCGGCTGAGGAAAATCTGCGGGCCGCGGTTCTGGCGCTCGACCTTCAGGATCAGCGCGCGCACGCGTTCGCCCACGCGCGGCACTTCGCGGGGGATCTGCTGGTCCCGACGGATCACGCCCTCGGCGCGGCCGAGGTTGACGATGACGTGGCCGAATTCGACCGACTTGATCACGCCGGTGATGACTTCGCTCGCGCGGTCCTTGAACTCTTCATACTGGCGATCACGTTCGGCGTCGCGAACCTTCTGGAAGATCACCTGCTTGGCCGACTGCGCATCGATGCGCCCCAGGTCCACCGGCGGCAGCGGATCGACGATGAAGTCGCCCACCTTGGCGCCCGGCTGCAGCTTTTCAGCCTGCTTGAGATCGACCTGCTTGAAGTAGTCCTCGACCACGTCGACCACTTCGACGACGCGCCACAGGCGCAGGTCGCCGGTGCGCGGATCCAGCTTCGCGCGGATATCGTTTTCGGCGCCGTAACGGTTGCGCGCCGACTTCTGGATAGCCTCCTCCATCGCCTCGATGACGATCGTCTTGTCGATCATCTTCTCGGTCGCAACCGCGTTGGCGATCGCGAGCAGCTCGGCGCGGTTGGCGGAAATCGCACTGGCCATGGTCAGTCTTCCTGTTCCTCAAGAATGTCGTCCGCGCCATCGAACTCTTCCACATCAACTCCGGAAGCGTCGATCGGCCGGGAGGCTGCGATCAGCTTGTCGGTCAGAACAAGCTTGGCATTGGCAATCAGGCCGAACGGCACGGCATAGGTCACGCCGTCGTCGGCAATCGAAATGGTCTCGCCCTCAAGGCCCAGCAGCTCACCACGGAACCGCTTGCGCCCTTCGAGCAGATCATCCAGCTCGATCCGGGCTTCGTGCCCGGTCCAGTTGGCGAAATCCTTGAGCCGGGTCAGCGGCCGATCGATGCCGGGCGAGCTGACCTCCAGGCGATAGGCGTCCTCGATCAGCACTTCGCCCGCTTCTTCCAGCGCGTCGATGCGATCGGAAATGCGATGCGACAGCGCCGCGCAGTCCGCTATCACGAGCTGGCCGGTTTCGGGCCGTTCGGCCATGATCTGGAGCGTGTGCTCCTCGTCGCCCACCTCGGTCTTGCCGAACAGGCGCACGCGCACGAGATCGAAACCGAGGGCCTTGGCCTCGGGTTCGACTACCTCGATGATCCGCGCGATATCCGCCATGCAAACTCCAAGCGCCGATGATGCGGCAAAACCCCGGAAACGGAAAAGGCCGATCGCGCCGGCCCCTTCCGGCGCCAGCCCTGACCTTGCCTTCACAATGTCGGGATGAAGCGCAGATAGGCGCGGGCGCACGATTTTGCAAGCCCAAACCGAACGGCAAAACGCGAACGGAGCACGAACCGCGATTGCCCGTCAGGCAAATGCCATAGATTGGGAATTTTTACCGAATTTCAGGAATGAATATCCGGTGAATAGGCCACCTCTTTACAGGGAACGGCGGATTTGAGCCATTTTTCAGGTTTGGCACGCCTTCTGCAAAGAGTTTGGCATCGACGGAACACACGCTTCGTCGCCCCATTCAAACCCGGCCATTCAAACCCCAAAGGACCCGACCCATGACCGCCATTCGCTCGTTCTCGAACCAGATCGCCGCCGCTTTCGCCGCGCTCACCCTTTCGCTGGCGCTGATCAGCGGCACCGTCTCCACGCCGGCCTCGTCGCCGGTCGCCGCCACCACCGTTTCGGGGTACGTCGCATGACCGACCTGCGCTTTGAAGATTCCGCCGTCCGCCCGGTTTCAAGCCGTGCCCCACGCTCCAGCCAGTTCCGCCTAAACAAGGCCCGCGGCAAGATCATGGGCGTTTCGGCCGGCATCGCCGACTATTTCGGCATCGATGTCACGCTGGTGCGCATCGCCTGGGTCGTCGGCACGCTGGTCGGCTTCGGCTCGCTGCTCCTGATCTATCTCGCCATCGGCCTGATCGCGGATTCCTGATCGCACATCCAGTTCGCGAAGCCGCAACAGCGCCGCGACCTGACGCCCGCCACCCCCCCGAACACCGGCCGGCGTCAACCGAGGCTCCTCCCCCCTGCCCCCTAGGGGAGGAGCCTCACTATCCCAATCAGACCGCGCGTCTTGTCAGACTGCGTCGGTCTTGGCGAAAGGCGAAAAGTCCGTGTCGGTATCGAACACGTCCACGCCTTCGCGCGCCTTGAGCCATCCGACCACGAAGTAGGTCGCCGGCGTCAGCACCACCTCCCACGCCACTTTCATCGCCCAATTCGTGACCATCACGGTCAGGACCGCCTGATGCGACCAGATGCCGAGGAAGGCGACCGGATAGAAGATCACGCTGTCCACCGCCTGCCCGAACACGGTCGATCCGATCGTGCGCGTCCACAGGTGCTTGCCCTGCGTCCACACCTTCATCCGCGCCATGACGAAACTGTTGACGAACTCCCCGGCCCAGAACGCCATGACCGAGGCCGCCACGATCCGCCAGGTGCTGCCGAACACCGACTCATAAGTCGTCTGGCAGATCGCACCGGCGGATTCGCGTGCGACCAGTTCGGCGAAACGGGCGTCCGCGCTGGAGGCGCAACCCCAGTCCGGCGAAGGCGGCATCGCCACCACCACGAAGCTCATCAGCGCCATGAACAGCAGCGCGAAGAACCCCATCCACACGCAACGGCGCGCGTTGGCGTAGCCATAGACTTCCGTCAGCACGTCCCCCAGCACGTAGGACACCGGGAAGAACAGGATGCCCGCGCCAAACGTCACGCCCCCCACCGTGGCCAGCTTGGCCGCGCCGATCAGGTTCGACAGCAGCAGGATGCCGACGAACCCCGCCATCATGTAGTCGAAATAGCGGAAATGCCGGCGCGCGCCCGCGCTGCCGGCAATTCGGGAAAGGGGCGGGGAAACGGGCGATGAAGGATGGGGATCGTTCATGAATCCCTGCTATCGCGATTTGCACACGGCGCAAAGCCGCCTTATGGGGCTGCTCGCGCGCGCCCGTAGCTCAGCTGGATAGAGCACCTGCCTTCTAAGCTGGTGGTCGCAGGTTCGAATCCTGCCGGGCGCGCCAATTTTTCAATAACTTGGTCGACTGTGCGCGTCAGTAGACGCTGCCCTTCCCCGAACCCGCCGCGCCGGCATCCTGCCCCGCCGGGCCGGCGAAGCGCCGCGCCAGCGCTTCGGCGCCGCGTGCCAGGATCGTCACGTCGGTCCCCACCGCCACGAAGCTTGCACCGAGTTCCAGGTAGCGCCGCGCCAGTGCCTCGTCGGCGATCAGCATGCCCACGGGCTTTCCGGCGGCGCGCACCGCCGCGATGCCGCTTTCGATCGCGGCCTGCACCGCGGGGTGCCCCGGATTGCCGAGGTGCCCCATGTCGGCCGCGAGATCGGACGGGCCGATGAACACGCCGTCCACGCCCGGCACCGCCGCAATCTCGGCAATCGCGGCCAGCGCGGCACGCGTTTCCACCTGCACCAGCAGGCAGATGTCGTCCGCGGCCCGTTCGAGATAGCCGGCTGTGCGGTTCCACCGGCTCGCGCGGCCGATCGCCGAGCCGACTCCCCGGAAACCCAGCGGCGGATAGCGCGTGGCCGCCACCATGTGCGCAGCCGCTTCCGCGCTATCGACCATCGGGATCAGCAGCGATCGCGCCCCAATATCGAGGTACTGCTTGACCAGCACCGCATCACCGATCGGCAGGCGCACCACCGGCTCCACCGGATAGGCTGCCGCGGCCTGCAACTGCGCCAGCACCAGCGGTATGGTGTTGGGGGCATGTTCGGCATCGATCAGCAGCCAGTCGAACCCCGCCCCGGCGCAGATTTCGCACGTGTAGGGTGAGGCGAGCGCCTGCCACAATCCGATCCGGGCAACGCCATCGGCGATGGCCTGCTTAAAGGCGTTCATCGCATCGTTCCTCCGTTGGCGGACATCACAGGAAACGGCATTCGACCGTGCCCCACGGTCCGAAATCGGCGCGAATCCGGCTGCCGCTCGGCGCTTCGACCGGGCGGATAAACGAGCCGGACAGCACGATCTGGCCACGTTCGATGCGCTGGCCATAAGCGCCCAGCCGCTTCGCCAGCCATGCCATCGAGATCAGCGGATCGCCCAGCACGCCCGCGCCAAGCCCGGTTTCCTCCACCTCGCCATTGCGCGAAACCACCGCGCCGACCCGGCCAAGATCGATGCCCGCAAGATCGCGCACCGGTTGGCCCAGCACCACGCCGCCGTTCGCGGCATTGTCCGAAATCGTATCGAACACGGTGCGCAGCCGGCCCGAAACCGGGTCCTGGCGGAAGATGCGCGTATCGAGAATTTCCAGCGCCGGCGCGACATAGTCGGTCGCCGCCAGTATCTCCGCCGGCGTGGCGTCCGGCGCCACATCCTTCTTCATCACGAAGGCGATTTCCGCCTCGATGCGGGGCTGGATGAATCGATCCCCGGCAATCTCCGCCCCGTTCGCGAAAGCCATGCTTTGCAGCAGCACGCCCGAATCCGGAATATCGATGGAAAGCGCAGCCTGCATCGCCTTCGACGTCAGGCCGATCTTCCAGCCGATCACCGGATCGCCCGCCGCCACTTTCGCGGCCACCCACGCGGCCTGGATCGCATAGGCATCGTCCATGGTCATCGCCGGGTGCGCATCGGTCAGCAGGCGGATTTGCGTGCGCGTGCGCTCCGCCTTGTCCAGTGCCCGTGCCGCCGCCAGCAAGGCGTCATCCGCCAGGGTGACGCCCGCTGTTCGGCCCGGGTTCGAAATCGCCGGGGCCAAGGTCACGCGGCCGACTTGCGGTTCGTGTCGAAGCCCATCTGCGCACCCAGCAGCGCCGGCGGCTCCTTGAGGTTCTCCTGCCACAGCAGCGATTCCATCGCGATCGTCAGCGGCTGGTTCTGGATCGTCAGTTCATAGACGTAATCGTCATACGACGCATGGTTGTGCACTGCCCAGCCCGGCGCCGACAGCATGAGATCGCCCGCCTTCCATTCATAGACGTTGCCCGCCACCGTGCTGCGGCCGGTGCCATGGAAGTAATAGTTGATCGATTCCGAAACGTGTCGGTGCGGGCGGTCCACGATCTTGGGCGGCCGAATGGTGATCGTGGCGAAGAAGTTCGGGGTAGTGCCGTTGGTACGGCCGGTCATCGGATTGTAGAGCAGGTAGAGACGGCGGCCGATGTAATCCTGCCCCAGGTCCTGCAGCTTCTTCAGTTCCGCCTCGACCTTCTCCCACGGCCAGTGCAGCGCATTGGATTCCACCGTCGGCGGATTGATCAGCTTTTCGTAGGGCATCAGCATCGCGCCATCGTCACCGATCGTGAAGGTGCCATAAGGGCTGTTGCGGCGCGGATTGATCGCGTCCTCCTCCTCGTGCGGCACGGCGGCCAGCAGCGGCGGATTGTCCTCCCAGTGGTGAACCTGCATGAATTGCAGCAGCGGGACGTTGGTATAGGTCAGGAACACCTGAAGATCGTTGCCGGTGTTCTCGCGCCAGTAGGGGACGAACGAAGGCGTGTTGTACACGTCGTACTTGCGGAACGGGATGCGGCGGTCGCCGATCACGGCCACGCCCTCGCCCCGGATGCAGAAGTTGACCTCGGTGGCGTTGTGGCGGAACGCCTGCGTGCGCTCGCCCGGCTTCAGCACGTTCAGCGAAACCTGTACCGAGGTCGCCAGGCCCGGTGTGGCCGGATTGGCGCGCGGATGCACGATCAGCGAACTGCGGCGCCCGTTCTCGGGCCGATCGATCGACGCCAGCCGCTCGATCTCGGCATCGATCTGTTCCTTGGTGATGATCGCCGGTGCCCAGGGATCGTTGAGCGGATAATACTGGCCGCTGACGTCGACGAACTTTCCGACGGTGTCCTCGAAATTGGTGCGCAGATCGTTCATGGCGCTCTCCTTGTTGCAAACGGGGTAAATCAGGCGGTCAGGCGCGGCGCCTGACGTTTGACCTCCGGCAGCGGACGGCCGAGGCCGGCGGCGCGCGCGCGCTTCAGCACGGCAATGCCCAGCGAGAGATCGGAAATGCCCATGCCCATGGCCTTGAACACGGTCAGGTCCGCGTCGGCCGGGCGGGTGGTGCCGGCGGCGACCAGCGCGCTCAGCGGCTGCAACCGTGCCCATGCGCCTTCGTCATCGCCCAAGGCCTCGATGAACTCACGGCTCAGCTTGCGGACCTGCGGCACGCTGTCGGCGGCCAGGACTCCGGCCCGCTCCAGCAGCGCCGGTTCGAACTCGGCCCGCTCCGGCGTGATCGCGCCGACGGCATTGATGTGAACGCCACGCGGCAAGGCATCGCGCGTGAGGAAAGGCGTGCGGGCGCGGGTTGCCAGCGTGACCACGTCCGCCCCGTCCAGCGCCTCGTCCAGCGTAGCCGTCGCGATCGCCTCGATCCGCAGGGTCTCCTCGATCCGCGCGGCCAGTGCCTCGCGGTTGGCGGCCGTCGAGCTCCACACGGTCACGCGGTCCAGCGGTCGCACCGCGGCCACGGCCGCCACCTGCGCCAGGCTCTGCTTGCCCGCGCCCACAATCGCCATGCGCCGGGCATCGGCCCGCGCCATCACGTCCGCGCCCAGTCCGCTGATGCCGCCGGTGCGCATCTGCCCCAAGGCGAAAGCCTCGATGATTGCCAGCACCGCGCCATCTTGCGCATCGATCAGGATCAGCAGCGGCATGGCCCCGCCGGCGGTATGCGCCCAGGTCTTGGTGCCCACCACGCCCCAGCCCTCGAACACCGCGCCGATGGCGTGCAATGTGGAACCGTTGTCCCAGGTGGCGTGAGTCTTGACCATGTTGGCGGCGCGGCCGGCCGCCTCCTCGCGCAACCCGTCGCGCAGCGCGTCGATCGCTTCGGGCAGCGACATCAGCGAGACGACGTCCGCTTCGGAAATCCACAGCCCGGCGCTCATACGCGCTGCTCCTCGAAGATCGAGGGAACGGGCGGAGCAAGTTCCAGCCCGTTCACGATCAGGGCGTGCGTGATGTAGCGGCCAACAAGGAACATCACCGCGATCGTGGAATCCGCGCCGATCCGGTCGATCGCCGCCTCGATTTCCGGCCGCACGCCCTTGCCCCGGCGCTCGACCATCGCGATCACCAGTCGCTGCACCGCGCGTTCAGCGTCCGACATCTCGGGCGCGCTGTCGGGCGAAACCTGCTCCACCGCGGCGACCCATGCTTCGCCAAAACCCAGCTTGCGCGAAAGCCGCTCATGCTGGTGCAGTTCATAGCGGTTGCCCATCAGCGTCGCCACGGTCAGCGCGCCGGTTTCGGTCAGACGGTCCGGCAGCGCCTTCTTCAGCGCCTCGGTCATTTCCATGAACGGCGCGAGAATGGCCGGCTGCACGCCCGAACACTTGAAGAATTCGCCAAGGTAGCCAAGCCGCGCGACCCGCGCCTCAAGGATTTCCTGCAAGCGCGGTGCCAGCGCATCGAACTCCAGCCGCACCATTCTCTCGCTCATCCGCTCTCTCCGCATTGGTCGCGGAGGCTTCATCGCTTCTTGTCGCTTAGATCGGAAATACATTATGAGATGATTGGCAATACCAAGAGAGTATCACATGGACTTGCGGCAACTGCGCTACCTGATCGCTTTGGCGGAAGAGCTGAACTTCACGCGCGCGGCGGCGCGCTGCAACGTGTCGCAGCCGCCGTTCAGCCGCGCCATCCGCGATCTGGAAACGGATATCGGCGCGCGGCTGTTCGATCGCGACAAGCATCGCGTGGCGCTGACGCCGGCCGGCGCCAGCATGGTGGAAGACGCGCGGCGATCGCTGGCGATGATCGAGGAAGGCCGGCATCGGGCGCAACGCACCGCCGCCGGCTATAGCGGCACGCTCACGTTCGGCTTCGGCGGCTCCACCGTCTATTCGCTACTACCGTCGCTCGTCGCCGGCTTCCGCAGGATCGCGCCCGACGTGCTGATCGGCTTTC
>NZ_DDFB01000096.1:0-12428 GCF_002336885.1 Novosphingobium sp. UBA1939
CGGTGGCGAGAATCAGGCGGTCGGCTTCCTTCGCGGCATCGGTGATCGCCTTCACGCGCGATTGCTTGTCGCCGTAAAGCTCCCAGTCCATCGCGAAGTCTTCGTCCGGGCGGACGGAGCCGTCCTTCACGGGCAGGTCGCGGACGTGACCGTAGGAGGCGAGAACCTTGTAGCCGGGGCCAAGGTACTTCTCGATGGTTTTGGCCTTGGCCGGCGATTCAACAATGACAAGCTGCATGGCGGGTATATCGTGACCTTACGCGTATGTGTACGCGCGAGGGTGGCGATGCCGCACGCCGATCGTCAAGCCTTGCCTTGCGCCGATCATCCCACTGCCTTGATCGTCACGAACAAAGGCGTCACCCGAACACCTCGGCCAGCCGGTTGTCCGAATGGCCAAGCAGCCGGTAGAGCGCGAGCGTCAACGCGGTTCCGCCCACCGCCATCAGCGCGGCCACCGCGTTGCCGAGAATGGTCCCTCCGACTCCTGCGGTGATCGACGGACCGGACAGCGCGGAAGCCAGCCCTTGGGCAACGCCCACGCCCGCCAGCGGCACCACCAGCAACACCAGGCAGATCACATAGAACAGCGCGATCGACACCATCGAGGCGCGGGTGTGCCGCCAGCTTGCGCCCATCGCTTCGGTCGCGCGCATCCCCTGGCCGATGATGTAGGGCCAGGTCAGCGACCAGCGCGCCAGCAACAGCAGGCCCGGAACGATCAACAGAGCGAAACCCAGCATCATGCCCAGTGTGGTGAGAATGCTGGCGCCGACGACCGAGAGATAGCGTCTGCCCGTGACGGAAGGGGACAGCAGNNAGCATCTGCTCCATCAGATGATACTGGATCAGGAACGAGGCGATCGTACCGCCAAACTGCCCCCCGCTATCCCCGAGCAGGACATCGACGATCGAGGTGACCGCCACGATGCCAAGCCCCGCCAGCAGCGAAAGGCGGGCATGGCGGGTCAGGGTGCCGCCGAACTCGGAAAAGATCTCGCTTACGCTGACTTTCCGTTCTCCGTCCGCCATGCAACCCCGTCCTTCCATTCCTAGCGCAGAGAGACGATCTGCCCCACCATCTGGTCGTTCGCGAGCGCGGCCGCCTTGGCCGCCCCCTGTTCATAATTGCCAGGCTTGGCGGTGAACTCGAACTTGCGCGTCTTGCCGAAGCGCATCCCGCCGAAGCCCATCGCCGCCATTACCCCGCCACCGACGTTGGCCGCCGCCTGCGTGGTCTTGTCGAGGTTGCTGGACGCATCCTGCTTGTCAACGAAATCTCCATCCACCGACACGCCACGGTTGAGCGTGACCGTTACGGTCTTGCCGTTCGGCCCCAGCGCCGTCATCCGCGAATAGCCTGGCGTGACGGAAAGGTTGGCGTTGACCTCCAGCCCGCCGAAGCTGAACGCGCCAGGCCGCTTCTGGTCGGAAAAGTCGATCAGGTAGGTCACGTCCAGCACGGGTACGCCGGCCGCCTTGGCGTAGTTCGACAGCGCGCCGCTGGCCTGCCCGGCTGACATGTTGAGGCCAATGCTGGACATGCCGCTACCGGTGAAATCGCCCGGCAGCAGGATCAGCGTGGGCAGCACCGTGGGCTTCATGTAGGTGGCCTTGCCCTTGCTGCCCTTTTCAAGCTGGATGCCGATTTCGACCGGCGGTTGCTGTCCGTGCGGGTTGGCCAGGGCCGGCGACGCAAAAACGGCGGCCGGGTCCTGCACCGTCAGGCCGGCGGCATTCAGCTTTGCGACGAAATCGGCGTAGGCNNCCGGGGTGACGCCTACGAGCGAACTCTTGGCCTTGGTCGCCCCTCCGAACGCCCCCATCAGGCCGCCCGAGGCCTTGGTCTGATCGGTCGACTCGAAAATGAAGCCAACGTTGAACGCGGCAATGGCGACCTGCGAGGCGCCTTTCACCGCATCCTTGCCCTGTACCTTTACCGGTGCGTCATCTCCCGCCCAGGCAACGGTGGGCGCGGTCATCAGGAAGCCTGCCGCCGCAACGGCAAGCACAAACGTATTGCGGAAATTCATGATAGTCCCCCATCCCGACAATCTTCCGCGACCCGTTTATGTTGCGAAACATTACGATGGGACGGAGCGCACGCAAGCGGATTTCACGAAAAGTAAGAGCAGCGGTCGGAAAATCAGGCCGTCTTCCGCCAGGCCAGCAGGAAACCAAGCCCGAGCAGCACGTCGATCGCCGCGAACACGGCCACGGCCGGCACGGCCCTCCCCTGCGCGAACAGCGCCAGCGCCGGCAGGCCAAACACCAGCTTTTCCCCCACCGCGCATGGCATCAAAGCCCGATAGCGCGCCGGATCACCGCCAATGATCCAAAACACCGCCTGGAACACCAGCGCCACCCCGATGAAACCCAAAGAGACTTCCGCGCCGCGTTCGGGCAGCGGCGCGAGATAGAGCGGCGCGAGCACCACGATCCCGTAGATCGCCGCCCAGCGGAACATCCGGCGTGCGAAACGGTGATCCTGCATCGTACCTCTCCCCAATCCCTTGCTGCCGCTTACACCAGCGAAACGCGGCCGGCGGCATGGCGCACAAGCCGTCCCGCGATTTCCAGCTCGATCAGCGCCATCTGCACCGCCCCCGGCGATGCGCCGCTCTGCCGGACCAACTCGTCGACCGCGACGGGAGCAGCGCCCAGCAGGGCCTCGATATCGGCGGGCGCTTCCTCCTCCGGGAAGGATGGCGCAAAGGCTTCCGGTTCGCGCAGCAGCGATCGCGGCGCGCCGCCGAAGTCCCGCAGCAATTCCAGCACGTCCTCCGGCGATTGCACCAGCACCGCGCCTTCCCGGATCAGCTGGTTGCAGCCGTGCGAGCGGCTATCGAGCGGTGAGCCGGGGATGGCCATGACCTCGCGCCCCGCCTCCCCCGCCAGCCGAGCGGTGATCAGCGAGCCGGACTTCGGCGCGGCCTCCACCACCAGCGTGCCTGTGGCAAGGCCCGCGATGATGCGGTTGCGGTGCGGAAAATGGCGCGCGAGCGGTTCGGTGCCGGGCGGCATCTCGGCGATCAGCAGGCCCTTTTCCGCCACCTCGTCCTGCAAGGCGGCGTTTTCGGGCGGATAGGCGATGTCGATCCCGCTGGCGATGACGCCCACGGTGCCGCCGCCGTCGGCCATGGCGGCCAGCGCGCCCCGGTGCGCCGCGGCATCGATCCCGCGCGCAAGGCCGGAAATCACGGCGCAGCCAGCGCCCGCCAGCGCAGCGCCGAAATCGCGCGCCAGCTTGACCGCGCCGGCCGAGGCATTGCGCGCGCCGACGATGGCGACCGAAGGGCGCCGCAACAGCGCGTCGTCGCCGCGCACGGTCAGGATCGGCGGCGGGCTATCCAGCGCGGCCAGCAGCGCGGGATAGGCGGGGGAATCGTGAAAGAGATAGCGCGCGCCCAGCTGGCGGACCCGCGCGATCTCCGCGCTGATGCGCTCTTCGGGCGCGGGGACCACGCGCCCGCCACCGCGCGCCGCCAGTTCGGGTACGGCTTCGAGGGCGGCCACCGCGCTGCCATACCGCCGCAGCAGATGAAAGTAGCTGGCAGGCCCGATGTGCGGTGTGCGCAGCAGGCGGATTCGAGCGAAAGCCTCCTCACGCGCAAGGGCGAACGGGGTATCGGCGGGCCGCGCAGGATCGGGCACGCCGCGCGCGCTCACTTGGCGCTGCCGCTCCCCGAACCGACCCGGGGTTCGGTGCCCGCGCGCAGCCGGGCTATATTGGCGCGGTGCAGCCACAGGATCATCACCGCCAGCACCGCGAGAACGGGGGCGTACTGCCCATAGCCCGCCGCGAACGCTGCCAGCGGGGCGGCCAGCGCGGCGCACATGCCGCCCAGCGAGGAAATGCGCGAGGCGAACAGCACGCCCAGCCACACCAGCGCATAGGCAAGGCCGATCGGCCAGGCGAGCGCGAGCGAAATGCCCATCATCGTGGCTACGCCCTTGCCACCCTTGAACCGCAGCCACACGGGGAAGCAGTGCCCGATCACCGCGAAGAACGCCGCCAGCGCTTCCGTGCCGGGCCAGACGTGCCGGGCCAGAAGCACGGCCAGCGCACCCTTTGCCAGATCCAGCAGCAGCGTGCCCGCCGCCAGCCCCTTGTTCCCGGTGCGCAGCACGTTGGTAGCGCCGATATTGCCCGAACCGATGCTGCGCAGATCCCCCGCACCGGCCAGGCGCGTGAGTATCAGCCCGAACGGAATTGAACCGAGCGCATAGGCGGCGAGCGAGGCGATCAGGGCATCCACAACCGCACTCTTACAATTCATCGCGCGGGTTCGGAAAGGGGCGTCTTTCCTTTTCAGTTCGGAAACCGATAGAAGGGACCAGAGCCAGCAAAGGAAACCCGACAGGCGTGACAGCAACAGGCGCGACAATACAGGCCAGGCAACCGGCCAGACCCGCCGAAGTCGATGCCGCGGCGCCGTTGTTGGTGTTCGATTCCGGCGTGGGCGGGCTTTCGGTGCTGCGCAAGATCCGCGCGCTCCTGCCCGATGCGCCGGTGATCTACGCCGCCGACAACGCCGGCCTGCCCTATGGCACCAAGACCGAGGCGCAGATCGCCGCGCGCGTTTCCGGCCTGCTGGGCCGCATGACCGAACGCTTTCGCCCGCGCCTGGTCTGCATCGCCTGCAACACCGCCTCCACCATCGCGCTCGCGTCGGTGCGCGAGGTGCTGGAAGTACCGATCGTGGGCACCGTGCCGGCGATCAAGCCGGCGGCGGCGATGACGCGGACCGGCGTGATCGGCCTGCTCGGCACCGAAGCCACGATCCGGCAGGTCTATGTCGATCGGCTGGAAGCCGAATTCGCGGCGGGCAAGACCCTGCTGCGCCACGGCGCGCCGGAACTGGTGCAGGCGGCCGAAGCGCAATTGCGCGGCGAACCGGTCGATCCGGCGGTCTATGCCCGCGCCGCCGCCGCGCTGCGCGCCATGCCCGGCGGAGACCGGATCGATACGGTGGTGCTGGCCTGCACGCATTTCCCGCTGGTGCAGCCGGAACTGGCGCACGCTTTCGGCGGAGACGTGCGGTTCATCGATGGATCGGACGGCATCGCCCGACGGGTCGCCGCATTGACCGAAGGGCAGAACTGGAACCGCGAGCAGGACGACGTTGCGCTGTTCACGCGCGGGGGGCAGGATGTGGAACGCCTGNNCGCTCTGGCGGCCTATGGCCTGGGCCGCGTTGCTATACTTTAGGCGCGCTTCAAGGGGGGGACGGTTCTTGCGCACGGGATGGAAGATCGCTGCTGTCCTGTTGCTCGCCGTGGTGGGCGCGGCCTACTGGCTGCTGATCGACAACCGCACCGGACCCATTGCCGAACGCCCGATCGACATCGCCGCGCTGCGTCGCGCAGCGGCTGCGATGCCAGGGCCGCGCCCGGATGCGATCGATCTGGAAATCGTGGCGCAGGGCACCTCGCCCGCCACGCTGCTGGTTGCAGGCGGCGGTTTCGGCAAGGCGGGGATCGCGGCGGCGGCGTTCCGCGTGCGCGGCCCCGGCGGGACGGTGCTGATCGACAGCGGACTGACGCGCGAACAGGCCGGGAAGCTCGACATGACCGACTACGACGCCGCCGCGCAGCAGCGCGTCGAGGCCGCGATGGACTCGGCTGACCGCATCGTCTTCACGCACGAACACTACGATCACATCGGCGGCTTTGCAGCTTCGCGCGGCATGGCCAGCAACGCGGCGAAGCTGTTCCTGCCTCGCACGCAGTATCTCCCGCTGGCGGCGGAGCTNNGCAGGGCGCCACGGCGCTCGCGCCCGGAGTCGCAGTCATGCCGATGCCGGGCCACACGCCGGGATCGCAACTGATCTACGTGGCGCTGGCCAGCGGGCGCGAATATCTGTTCCCTGGCGACGTGACCTCGATGGAACGGAACCTGTCCGAAACACGGGGTCGTTCGCGGCTTGTCGCGGATTGGCTTGCTCCAGAGAACCGCAGGGCGGTGATCGGCTGGATCAAGGGCCTGCGCACGCTGCAGGCGCGCACGCCGGGCCTGACCATCGCTTTTCAGCATGATCGCGACTGGCTTTTGCGCCAGCGCAATGACGGTGCCTTCCATATCGGCTTCGGCGATCCCGCACGGGTGCAGGCGCGAAAACCGGCTGGCCAAGCACAAACAACAAGCGTACAAGCCGCGCCATTCGCCGATGGCCCGGCATTTTCGAGCCTGACACAAGGAGCGGCGGGGTGAATTACGATCAAGTTTTCGACCAGGCGATCGACCGTCTGCATTCCGAAGGCCGCTACCGGGTTTTCATCGACATCCTCCGTAACAAGGGCGCTTACCCCAACGCCCGCTGCTTTGCCGGCCACAACGGCCCGAAGCCGATCACGGTGTGGTGNNACTATCTCGCCATGGGCCAGCATCCCAAGGTGATCGCGGCGATGGAAGAAGCGCTTCATGACGTGGGCGCCGGTTCCGGCGGCACGCGCAACATCGGCGGCAACACGCACTACCACATCGAGCTGGAGCGCGAACTGGCCGACCTGCACGGCAAGGACGGCGCGCTGCTGTTCACCTCGGGCTATGTCTCGAACGATGCCACGCTGTCCACGCTCGCCAAGATCCTGCCGGGCTGCGTGATCTTCTCGGACGAACTGAACCACGCCAGCATGATCGCGGGCATCCGCAATTCGGGCTGCGAGAAGAAGGTGTTCCGGCACAATGACGTCGAGCACCTTGAAGAACTGCTCGCCGAAACCGATCCGGCGCTGCCCAAGCTGATCGCGTTCGAAAGCGTCTATTCGATGGACGCCGACATCGCGCCGATCCACGCGATCTGCGACCTTGCCGAAAAGTACAACGCCCTCACCTACATCGACGAAGTCCACGCCGTGGGCATGTATGGCGCACGCGGCGGCGGCATTTCGGAGCGGGACGAGGCGGCCAGCCGGATCGACATCATCGAGGGCACACTGGGCAAGGCCTTCGGCGTGATGGGTGGCTATATCGCGGCCGATACGCGGATCATCGACGTGATCCGTTCCTACGCGCCGGGCTTCATCTTCACCACCTCGCTCTCCCCGGTGCTGGTCGCCGGCGTGCTGGCGGCGGTGCGGCATCTCAAGGCGTCGAGCGTCGAGCGCGAGGCGCAGCAGGCGTCGGCCGCCACGCTCAAGCGCCTGTTCGCCGAAGCCGGTCTTCCGGTCATGCCGTCCTCCACGCACATCGTCCCGCTGATGGTCGGCGATCCGGTGCGCGCGAAGAAGGTCAGCGACATCCTGCTCGCCGAATACGGCGTCTATGTGCAGCCGATCAATTTCCCGACCGTGCCGCGCGGCACCGAACGCCTGCGCTTCACCCCCGGGCCGGCGCACACCGAAGCGATGATGCAAGACCTGACGGCCGCGCTGGTCGAAATCTGGGGCCGCCTCGACCTCGAAAAGCGCAAGGCCGCCTGATCCTCTCTCTTGCTCTCCGCCACCGACCGTTTAATCATGCGGTTAAACGGTCGGTGGGAGAGAACAGTGACAACACTTAACGGGCCTGGCTACGACGAGGTCGTCTATGGCCGCCGCAGCATTCGCGGCTTTCTGAAGAAACCGGTTCCGCGCGAACTGATCGAGGAAATCCTGGCGCTGGCGATCCGCGCGCCCTCCTCGCTCAACACGCAACCGTGGAATTTCACGGTCGTGACCGGCGCCCCGCTCGACCGCATCCGCGCGGAAAACACCCGCCGCAATCTGGAAGGCGTTCCCGAAAGCCGGGAGTTCCGCAAGTTCGAGGTTTATGAAGGCGCGCACCGCGAACGGCAGGTGGAAATCGCCAAGCAACTGTTCGGCGCCATGGGTATCGCGCGCGAGGACAAGGAAAAACGGCTGGACTGGGTGCTGCGCGGCTTCCGCCAGTTCGACGCGCCGGTGTCCATCGTCGTCACGTATGACCGCGCGCTGTTCGGCGGCGATATCGCCCCGTTCGATTGCGGCGCGGTAACGACGGCGCTGGTCAACGCGGCCTGGTCGCGCGGGCTGGGCTGCGTGATCAACAGCCAGGGCATCATGCAAAGCCCGGTCGTGCGCGAACACGCGAAGATCGCCGACGATCAGGTCATCATGATCTGCGTGGCGATGGGCTGGCCGGACGAGAGCTTCCCCGCCAACGCCGTGGTCTCGAAGCGCAAGTCGGTGGCCGAGGCGGCAACCTTCGTGGGTTTCGACGAATGACAGAAAGGCCGCGCTTCGTACCGGAAGCGCGGCCTTTCCGCATGTGATCGCGCTTGCCGTCAGAACCGGTCGGCGTTCATCACCTTGGCCCATGCGGCGGCGAAGTCCTTGACGAACTGTTCGCGCGCGTCATCGGAAGCATAGGCCTCGGACACCGCCCGCAGTTCCGAATTGGACCCGAAGATCAGGTCCACCGGCGTCGCCTTCCACTTCACCTGCCCGCTCGTGCGGTCCTTGCCTTCATAAATGCCCGCATCGGCGGCCGACTTCGACCAGACCGTGCCCATATCGAGCAGGTTCACGAAGAAGTCGTTGGTCAGCTGGCCGGGACGGGTGGTGAACACGCCGTTGCGCGATCCCGCGGCATTGGCATCCAGCACGCGCAAGCCACCCAGCAGCACCGCCATTTCCGGCACGGTCAGGCCCAGCGTGTTGGCCTTGTCCACCATCGCTTCCGCCGGCGCCAGATAGGCCGCCCGATCGTAGTAGTTGCGGAACCCGTCGGCCTTCGGCTCCAGCACCGCGAACGAGGCCGCATCGGTCTGCGCCTGCGTGGCGTCGACCCGTCCGGCCCTGAACGGCACGGCAACGGCATATCCCGCCTTCCCGGCCGCCTGCTCCACCGCCGCGCTGCCGCCCAGCACGATCAGATCGGCCAGCGACACCTTGCGCCCGCCCGGCGCCGCCTTGTTGAAATCGGCCTGCACCTTGCCCAGCGCCGCCAGCACCTTCGCCAGTTCGGCCGGGTTGTTCGCGGCCCAGTCCTTCTGCGGGGCAAGACGGATGCGCGCGCCGTTGGCACCCCCGCGCATGTCCGTACCCCGGAACGTCGAGGCCGAAGCCCAGGCCGTGCGGATCAGTTCGGGTCCGGTCAGGCCGGACGCGAGGATCTTCGCCTTGAGCTGCGCTTCATCCTGCGCGTTGATCATCGCATAGTCCGCCACAGGCAGCGGGTCCTGCCAGGTGAAGGCCTGCTTCGGCACGTCGTTGCCCAGATAGCGGGCGCGCGGCCCCATATCGCGGTGCGTCAGCTTGAACCAGGCGCGGGCGAAAGCGTCCGCGAACTCCTGCGGGTTCTTCTGGAAGCGCAGCGCGATGGCGCGGAACGCCGGGTCCTGTTTCAGCGAAAGGTCGGTCGTGAACATAATGGGCGCGTGGCGCACATCGGGCAGATGCGCGTCGGGCACAAGATTCGCGGCGTTCTTGTCGCTGGGTATCCACTGGGTCGCGCCGGCCGGGCTCTTGGTCTGCACCCAGTCGAACGCGAACAGGTTGTCGAGGTACTGCGTGGTGAACGCAATCGGATTGGCCGACCACGCGCCCTCCAGGCCGCTGGAGACGGTATCCTCCGCATTACCCTTGCCGCACGTATTGGCCCAGCCCAGCCCCTGCTGCTCGATCGGCGCGGCGGACGGATCGGGACCGACGCACTTGTCGGGAGCGTGCGCGCCGTGAGCCTTGCCGAAGGTGTGGCCGCCCGCAATCAGCGCGACGATTTCCTCGTCGTTCATCGCCATCCGGCCGAATGCCTCGCGGATGTCGGCGGCGGCGGCGATCGGGTCCGGATTACCGTTCGGCCCTTCAGGGTTCACATAAATGAGGCCCATCTGCGTGGCGGCAAGCGGCCCGTTGAGCTTGCGGCCGCCTGAAAAGCGTTCGGAACTGCCGAGCCACTTCTTTTCCGATCCCCAGTACACCAGGTCCGGCTCCCACGAATCCACGCGCCCGCCGCCGAAGCCGATCGTCTTGAAGCCCATGTTCTCCAGCGCGACGTTGCCCGCCAGAACCATGAGATCGCCCCACGATATCTTACGGCCATACTTCTGCTTGATCGGCCACAGCAGGCGGCGCGCCTTATCGAGGCTGACGTTGTCGGGCCAGGAGTTAAGGGGTTCGAACCGCTGTTCTCCGCCCCCGCCGCCGCCGCGACCGTCGATCGTGCGATAGGTGCCGGCACTGTGCCAGGCCATGCGGATGAAGAACGGCCCGTAGTTGCCGTAATCGGCCGGCCACCACGGTTGCGACGTGGTCAGCGCCTTGTCGATATCCTTCTTCACGGCGGCGATATCGAGCGTGGCGAATTCCTTCGCATAGTCAAAATCCGCGCCATAGGGGTTCGCCGCATCGGCATGCTGGCGCAGCGGCCGCAGATCGAGAAGCTGGGGCCACCAATCCTTGTTGGTGGTCGGTTTGCTCGCTACCGCCGCATCTTCGGCATGGGCCACCCCGGCCATCGGCGTGACGGCCACCGCCAGCATGGCGATCATCGAAATCGAAGTACGTCGCATGTCCTCGTCTCCTCTCTCATGCAACCCGAGAGGCACGGCGGACAGGAGGTGGAAAACGCGTGAGCAAGGCATAGGCGACCTGCCGCGCGGGAACACCCCCGCGCGTCGGTGCCGATGCTTGTCCTGTTTCCTTTCAGGCGTCCGCGCAGGGCTTAACCCTGCGCGATCCAGTTCCCCTGTTGCGTGCCTGGGGAAACTGTCTCGCGGAACACCAAAATCGCAAAATTGATTTATTGGGTAACTTTCATCGCAAAAAGCGATCAAAGCTACCCATTCCCGAAACGTGACGGGCGGCAATCGTCAGTTGAACGTACCTGCCACCACCGAGGCGATCACGCCGGTCGCGATGCCGACCAGCAGGGCATCCCCGCCCGACTGGACCCAGCGATAGCCGCGCGGCGGCGCGTGCAGGCGGTGGTAGCGGCGATAATCGATCACGCGGTAGTTCGGCGCGCGGCGCTGTTCAAAACGCTGCCCCTTGCGGAACGGATTGGGCTGATACCGCGAATAGCCCGGTCCCACGCGGTGGTCGTCATGGCGGAAATCGCGCCGATCGTTGTCATGCCGGCCATTTTGATGACGGGGCGGATCGGCCAGAGCGGGCGTCGCTGCCGGAAGGACCATGGCCAGGGCGATGGCGGTGAAAACAATCTTCTTCATGATGCGGTCTCCTGCGTGGTTGCGGAAGAAACGCTCAGCCCCTGCGACAAGGTCCGTCACCAACCGTCAGAAAATGTCGCAGAAATTTCTCCGTTTGTTACAAACGCCGGGCACCGCGGAAACGGGCGTGCGGCATGGCGCGCCGAAGGGCTCGCAATAAGCGGCCGCTCTCTCTATATCGGAACCGTCGATGGCATGACGGACACCTCGTTCGTCGGCGCCTTCATGGAAAACGGCCGGGATGCCGGGGAACGGCACGCAACGAGCTTTCACTGGCCCGCATCCCGACGAAGATGGATTGAAAGACAGACACCGCCTTGGCACGCTTGAACACTTCCACGCCCGAAACCCGCAGCGTCCGGCTTCTCAAGGTGGGCGAACAGGTCCGGCATATCCTGTCCGAACTGCTCACGCGCCAGCAGGTGCATGACGACGTGCTGACCGCGCATACCGTCTCGGTCACCGAAGTCCGCATGTCGCCCGACCTGCGCCACGCCACCGTCTTCGTGAAATCGCTGCTCGGAACGGACGAGGCGGACGTCATCAAGGCGCTGCGTACCAATACGGCTTTCTTCCAGAAGGAAGTGGCGAGCCGCCTGAAGCTCAAGTACGCGGCAAAGATCAAGTTCCTGCCCGACGAAAGCTTCGAAGAGGCGAGCCGGATCGATGCGCTGCTGGCCGACCCGCGCGTAACCCGCGATCTGGACGGCGATCCCGAAGACGACGCCGGCTGATCGCCGCCACGCATGGCCAAGCTCTATTTCTACTACGCCAGCATGAACGCGGGGAAATCGACCACGCTGCTGCAGGCCGATTTCAACTACCGCGAACGCGGCATGGCGACCATGTTGTGGACGGCGGCGGTGGATGATCGCTGGCAGCGCAAGCCGATCGCCAGCCGCATCGGGCTGGAGGCGGACGCGCACCTGTTCGACGAGGGCACCGACCTGTGGGCGCGCGTGACCGCCGCCCACGCGGTGCAGCCGCTGTCGTGCGTGCTGATCGACGAAGCGCAGTTCCTTTCCGGGCCGCAAGTGTGGCAGCTGGCGCGCGTGGCGGACGAGGCCGGTATCCCCGTTCTCTGCTATGGCCTGCGCACCGATTTCCGGGGCGAGCTGTTCCCCGGTTCGGCCGCGCTGCTGGGCATTGCCGATGCGCTGGTCGAACTGAAGGCCGTCTGCCATTGCGGTCGCAAGGCCACGATGAACCTGCGCGTCGACAGCGACGGTGCGGCGGTCAGGGCCGGCGCGCAGACCGAGATCGGCGGGAACGACCGCTATGTCGCGCTCTGCC
>NZ_DDFB01000157.1:0-5033 GCF_002336885.1 Novosphingobium sp. UBA1939
CGACCGAGACGTGCCCCGGCCATTCCACGATCCTGACCGGCAATCGCCCGGCGCACACCGGGATCATCGCCAACAACTGGATCGACCTGTCCGCCGCGCGCGACAACAAGGTGATCTATTGCGCCGAGGACGAGACCAGGACGGCGGCGAATCCCAAGGACTACGTCGCCTCGGTGGGGCATCTGATGGTGCCGACGCTGGGCGAGCGGATGAAGCAGGCCAACCCCGCCAGCCGCAACGTCGCGGTTTCGGGCAAGGACCGCGCCGCGCTGATGATGGGCGGCCATGTGATCGATCAGGTCTATTGGTGGAAGGGCAACGCCTTCACCACGCTGGAGGGCCGTTCGCTCGGCCCGACGGCGGTGGCGGAGAACGCGGCGGTGGCCAAGGTGCTGGCCGCCGGCGCGCCGGCGTTCGATCTGCCGGCATGGTGCGTGGCGAAGGACCGCGCGATCACCGCCGGCACCGCCACGGTCGGCACCGGCCGCTTCCCGCTGGCGAAGGACGATGCCACCGGCTTTCGCGTCTCGCCGCGCCTCGATCGCGCAACGCTCGATCTGGCGACGAAGCTGGTCGACGAACAGAAGCTGGGGCAGGGCAGCGCGCCCGACATGCTGGCGGTGAGCCTTTCCGCCACCGACTACATTGGCCACGGCACCGGCACGCAGGGCGCGGAAATGTGCATCCAGGTCCACCAGCTCGATCTGGCGCTGGGCGATTTCTTCGCCGGGCTGGACAAGCGCGGGATCGACTATGCCGTGGTGCTGACCGCCGATCATGGTGGGTTCGATATGCCCGAGCGGCAGCATGAACAGGCCATGCCGCAGGTGACGCGCGTCGATGCCGCGCTCCAGCCCGATGCCATCGGCAAGGCGGTCGCGGAAAAGCTGGGGCTCGATCCCAAGGGGCTGATCCGTTCCGACGGGCCGGCGGGCGACATCTGGTTGCGCCGGGATCTGACGGCGGAGCAGAAGGCCCGCGTCACCGAGGAAGCCAGGGCGATGTTCGCCGCGCATCCGCAGGTGGCCGCCGTGTTCACCGCCGCCGAAATCGCGGCGACGCCGATGCCATCCGGCTCGCCCGAGACGTGGTCGCTGATCCAGCGTGCCCGCGCCTCTTACTATGCGCCGCGGTCAGGCGATCTGCTGGTCCTGCTGAAGCGCGGCGTGGTGCCGATCGCCAAGCCGGGGCCGGGATATGTGGCGACGCACGGATCGCCGTGGGACTATGACCGGCGCGTGCCGATCCTGTTCTGGCGCAAAGGCATGACGCCGTTCGAGCAGCCGGGGCCCGTCGAGACGGTCGATATCGCGCCGACTCTCGCCGGTTTGATCGCGCTCAAGGCGCCCGAGGGGGCATTTGACGGAAGGTGCCTCGATCTCGATGCTGGACCGGGTGACACATGCGGAGCGAATCGTTGAGCGCAAGCGAATCTGAAATGGCCCCAATGACGGCCCCGGAGATGCCACCGGTGACGGCTGATGTCGTGATCCTGGGCGGAGGCCTTGTCGGCATGACGCTGGCGATCGGGCTGGCGCAGGCCGGCATCGCCAGCGTGGTGGTGGACAGCTCCGACCCGGCGGCGCAGACCGCCGACGGATTCGACGGCCGCGCCTCCGCCATCTCCACGGCAAGCTGGAACCTCTATACCAACCTCGGCATGGGTGAGGAACTCGCGGCCAAGGGCTGCCCCATCGACGCCATTGCGGTGACCGACGCCATGAAGCCGGGCCGGATCGATTTCCGCCCCGGCGCCGCCGATGGCTCGCTGGGCCGGATGTACGCCAACCGCGATCTGCGCATCGCGATGTATGCCGCCGCCGCGCGCGAGAAGGCGATCACGTTCCTGCCCAACGCCCATGTCGCCACCCGAGAACGCGACGAACATGGCGTGGCGGTGACGCTGACCGACGGGCGCGTGCTGAAGGGGCAGTTGCTGGTCGCCGCCGAGGGCCGCCGTTCGCCCACGCGCGACGAGGCGGGGTTCACGCCCGCGCGCTGGGACTATGGCCACCGCGCGATCATCACCGGGCTCTATCACGAAAAGCCGCATGAGAACGTGGCCTGGGAAGTGTTCTATCCGGCAGGGCCGTTCGCGCTGCTGCCGCTGCTGGACGAAGCGGACGGCACGCACCGTTCCGCGCTGGTCTGGACCGTGGCGGAAAAGGATGCGGCGGGCGTGCTGGCTCTGCCCGAAAGCGCGTTCCTGTCCGAAGTGGAAAAGCGGATGCACGGCATCTTCGGGAAGATCCGCCTCGCTTCGCCGCGATCGTCGTACCCGCTGAACTTCCACCACACCGCGCGGATCGTGGACACGCGGCTGGCGCTGGTGGGCGATGCGGCGCACGGGATGCACCCGATCGCGGGGCAGGGCCTCAACGTTGGCCTGCGCGACGTGGCGGCGCTGGTGGAAGTGCTGTCCGATGGTATGCGGCTGGGGCTGGACGCGGGCGACGCGCAGCTTCTGGCGCGCTACGAGCGCTGGCGCGCGGCGGATACCTTCATGGTGGCGGCGGCGACCGATGTGCTGACCCGCCTGTTCGGCATTCCGGGGCGCATTCCCAGCGCGATCCGCCGCTTCGGCATGGCGGGCGTGCAGCGCGCCGCGCCGCTCAAGCGCTGGTTCATGGACGAAGCGCGCGGGATGAGCGGGGCCTTGCCGGCACTGCTGCGCGGCTGAGGTCTAGCCCGCGGTTCCGGTAGAGGCTGTCGCCGCCGGTTGCGGCGCGGACGGCGGCAGGATCGGCCGTGACGGAACGATCGTGGCGGGCGGTGGCGGAGTGGGCGTGACCAGCGCGGCGGTTTCCAGCTGGTCGAGCGCGTGCTGGGTCATCACATAGTCGCGCGCGTGCGCCAGCCATTCGGTTGCCGCATCGTGGCCCGGCATCCGCTCCACTTCGATGATCGCCATGTCCACGCGGTTGCCGGCCAGGAAGCTGCGCACGCGGTCCACCCGCCGTTCGGGAGAGGGCGAGGGCATGTCGTCATGCCGGATCACGAACAGGTTGCCCATCTCGCGCTTGAACCACTGCCAGCCGCCTTCATCGGGCGAACCGCCGGTCAACTGGGGGCGCAGGCGTTCGAAGTCTTCGGACAGCGACCCCAGCGTCACGGGCTTGCCCGCCGCCGAGATCACACGGTCCACCGCATTGGGCTGGCTATCGCCGAAGCGGATGCGCAACTGTGTTTCCAGATAGCCCAGCTGCTGGCCGCGTTCGATGGCGCGGCGCGCGGCGAAGGCTGCCAGCAGCGCTTCCGCATGCGTCGCCTGCCCCGATGCGGCAGAGGCTTGCTGGTTGAGTTCGGCCAGCCGCTGTTCCAGCGCGGCGAGCTTGGCGGTTGCTCCGGCCACGGCGGCATCGTTTGCGGCCCTTTCACCGGCGCTGACGAGCGGCAGCGGTGTTGACGGCGTGGCAGGCGCTGCGGGGGAAGGGCCGAAATTCACGCCGTTGGCGCCGAGCGTCAGCAGCCCGTTTTTCCAGGCCAGCCAGCCGACGGCCACGGAAACAGCGACGAGTAACAGCAGCCCGACCAGAACGGTTGTCCAGCCACGCCGTCCGCGGCGCGGAATGCTTCCCGGCTGCATGGTTGTCGTATCCTGCATTTTACTTTTTCGTTTGTCCGTTGCCCCGATGTCACACGGTCTGGCACATTTGCAAGGCCAGCGCCAGCAGCGCGTGATCGGTTCTTTCCGGCGCTATTCCGGTCTTGAGCCAACCTTTCCCCGCCATTTCGCCGATTCGTGGTGCAAGGCAGGCAATCGCGATGGCGCGATGGTTTATATTCGATTCGGTTGTTTCTTTCGCGAAATGCCCCGCCGCTTCGCCGGAATGCAGCGCAACGATCGCGCCTTCCCGCAGGATCGTCTGCAAGGCCGGGGGCAAGGGGAGCGCGCGGACGGCATAGACCACCCGCGTTTCCAGCAACACTCCAGCCGGCTGCAGCAGCGGCACGCGCTCCTCTCCGGCAAGGCGCAGATACCGGCCGGCGGCCAAGTGCTCCACCACGGGTTGCAGCCCCCCGGAGCCGGTTTGGGCGACTTCGAAGCCGGCGGCGCGGGCCGCGTCCGCCGTGGCGGCGCCCACGGCATGAACGGGCAGGATGCGCAATGGCTCCAGCGTTGGCCCGCCGTGCCGGAAGACGTTGGCGCTCCCGGCGAGCAATCCCGTGAAACCATCGGGTGATGGCGCATCCCATGACAGCGGCGCGACCTCGAACAGGGGGAAGCCGCGCGCGTCGATGCCCATGGCGCGTGCGCGGTCCACGGTTTCGCGGTTACCCGGTTCGGGACGGATCACGATGAGCGGCAAGCCGGCCATGCCTTGTCCGTCCCGTTCAGTGCAGCGCCGTGCCATGGAAGTGGGCGCGGATGCCGTCGGGCGCTTCGGCTAGCAGGCGGTCGGCAAGGCGGGCGGGGGCTGCCTCGTCGCCGGCGGAGAAGCGCTCCGTCGCCTCCACGCGTAGCGCGCCGTCTGGACTGAACAGCGCCGCGCGCAGCGTCAGCCCATCGCCATCGGCCTGCGTATGAAGCGCGATGGGGCTGTGGCAGTTGCCGCCCAGCGCCAGCAGCAGCGCGCGTTCGGCGCGGACGGCGGCATGGGTCGGCGCGTGATCTATCGCGGCCAGCCAGCCGCGCAGATCGTGCCGCGTGGTCAGGCATTCGATGCCGATCGCGCCTTGCGCCGGAGCCGGAAGCCAGTGATCGGTGGGCAGCGGATGCCCTACACCCGTCTGGTTCAGCCGCGCGAGCCCGGCGGCGGCCAGCAGCGTGACGTCGGCTTCGCCGGCCTGCAACTTGGCGAGCCGGGTGGCGACGTTGCCGCGGAACGGCACGATCGAAAGGTCGGGCCGGGCGTGGAGCATCTGCGCTGCCCGGCGCGGCGCGCTGGTGCCCACCCGCGCGCCGGGGGGGATCGCCGCGACGCTTTCCGCGCCCACCAGCACGTCGCGCACGTCGGCGCGGGGCAGTACGGCGGCGATCGCCAGTTCCGCCGGGCGGATCGTTTCTACGTCCTTCATCGAATGGACGGCGA
>NZ_DDFB01000157.1:5128-5425 GCF_002336885.1 Novosphingobium sp. UBA1939
CCTTGCCGCCGATCTCGGCCAGCGGCCGGTCCTGGATGCGATCCCCGCTGGCGATGACGGGCACGATTTCCACCGTTTCCGTGGGCCATCCATGCGCCGCGCACAGCCGGTCGCGCGCCTCGTGCGCCTGCGCCATGGCGAGCGGAGACTGGCGCGTGCCCAGCCGGAGTGCGGTTGCCGGAGCCTGCGCGGGGCTGTCTTGGAGGAAAGTCTGGATCATGCGCCGCTTGCCGTACCTGCGTTTATCTCTAAGGGAAAGCTCCCCATGGCCCTGATCCTCGGTATCGAATCTTCCTG
>NZ_DDFB01000028.1:0-43653 GCF_002336885.1 Novosphingobium sp. UBA1939
AGGCCGGCGAAGCTCTCGAAGACGATCCGCGCCAGACTGTTCCAGTTGCCGATGATGTAGGCGAAGATGCCGACGAACAGCGTCTTCTTGACGAGGCGGGCAACGATGTCGTCGCCTTCGCCCCACGTCCAGAACAGCGCCGCCAGGGTTACGTCGATGACGATCAGCGTCGTGGCGATGAACGCCACCTCGCCGCCGAGCAGGCCGAACCCGCTGTCGATGTAGCGGGTGAACACATCCAGAAAGCGATCGACGACGCCGGTGCCGCCCATGTCAGTTCTCCTGTGGGGCCGCGCCATCGGCGATGCGCGCGGCGGGACGCGCACCAGGCGCGAGGAAGCGGCGGCGATTTTCCGCCCATGCGCGAAGGCAATCGGGATCGCTGGCGCCGGAAGCCCCAAGCGACTGACAACGGCGTAGCTCGATCAGCAGCGGGTCCGTCGCCGGGGTTTCGGCGACGGACACCGGCGTCTCGCGGATCGGCTCCGGCACGCGCGCCATTTCGATCGCGGTCATCGTGATCGCGATCGCGACGAAGATGATCGCGCCGATCCGAGCGAGGTGTTTGCTGCCCATGACGGTCAGTCGTGGAACATGCGCGTGTTGCCCGGCTGATAGCCGGTGGACGGCGTCAGGAAGCGCTGACGCCGCTCGCGGCCCTCCGCTTCGGCCGCCGTGCGGCGAGCAGAATCCAATGCCTGCGCCCGGCCCTGTGCCGCGACCAGAGCGGTGAGGTCGGCGAGCTGCTGCGATTGCAGGGCGAGAAGCTGGTTGCCGGCCTGCGCTGCCTGGAGAGCGCCGGTCGCGGACTGGCTCGACGAAACCAGCCCGTTCATCGCCGTGCGTGCGCCGTCGATATTGCCCACGACGCCGGCCTGAACGCGCAGCGCGTCCTCGAACGCGCCGACGCTGTCCTCCCAGCGCGCATTGGCGTTGGCGATCATCTGCGCGTGGGTGCCGGTGAGCGCGGCGCCCTTGTAGCGCCCGTTGAACGCCTGCTGGACGTTTTGCACGTCGTAGGCGATCCGCTGCGCCTCGCCGAGAAGCTGCTGGGTGCGCTGCACTTGCTGTTGGAGCTGCTGGAGCGAACTGAAAGGCAGCGAGGCGAGATTGCGCGCCTCGTTGGTGAGGCTCGTCGCTGCTTGCTGGATTTGCTGAATCTGGTTGTTGATCTGCTGGAGCGACCGAGCCGCCGTCAGCACATTTTGGGCGTAGTTCGTCGGGTCATAGACGATGCCGCCGAACTGGGCGTGGGCCGGCGTCGCGGCAGTGATCCCGATCATGCTCGACGTGGCGATCGCACCGGCCAGCATGGCGCGGCGCAGGAGGGAGGTTTTCATGGGGTCATGTCCTTCAAGGCAAGGGGGAGCTGGCCGGTAACTTCCCGGCCTCCGGCCAGCGGATCGGGTTCGGGTTCGGGAAGAAGCTCGACCGCCCAGGCGCAGCCGCGGTGGCGCAGCCATTCAGCGGCGAAGGCGGATGCGCCGTGCGCCTCCACCAGTTCCGCGATCCGGCGCTGATCGGTCTTGGAAGACGCGGCGGCGAAGGCCAGCGCGACCTCGCCCAGCCCCAGCTCGAACAGGCGGTTGCCGCGCCGCGACTGGCAGTAGTAGTCGCGCTTGGGCGTTGCCCGGCTGAGGATTTCGATCTGGCGGGCGTTGAGCCCGAACCGCTCGTAGATCACCGCGATCTGCGGTTCGACCGCGCGTTCGTTCGGCAGGAATATCCGTGTCGGGCAGCTCTCGACGATGGCCGGCGCGATCGTGCTGCCCTCGATCTGCGCGAGCGATTGGGTGGCGAAGATGACGCTGGCGTTCTTCTTACGCAGCGTCACCAGCCATTCCGAAAGCTGCTTGGCGAACGCGGGCGATCCCAGCGCCAGCCAACCTTCGTCGATGATGATGAGCGTCGGGCTTCCGTCGAGCCGCCCCGCGATGCGGTGAAACAGGTAGGACAGGACGGCGGGCGCCGCACCGCTTTCCATCAAGCCTTCGGTCTCGAACACCTGAACGGTGGCCTCACCAAGCCGCTCGGTCTCTGCGTCGAGCAGCCGGCCCCATGCGCCGCCGACGCACCAGGGCGCGAGCGCCTGCTTGAGCTGCTGGCTCTGGAGCAGCACGGCGAGCCCCGTCAGAGTCCGTTCCGCGATCGGCGCGGTGGCGAGCGATGTCAGCGCCGACCAGATATGCTCCTTGGCCTGCGGATCGACGGTCACATTCTCGGATGCGAGGATCGCCGCCAGCCATTCGGCGGCCCAGGCGCGTTCTTCGGGCGAGTCGATATGGGCGAGCGGCTGGAGTTGAACGCCGTCCCCGGCCTCGTCGGCGAGCATCCCGCCGAGATCTTGCCAGTCGCCGCCCATGCCGATCGCGGCGGCGCGGATGCTGCCGCCGAAGTCGAAGGCGAAGACCTGCGTGTTCTCGTAGCGGCGGAACTGCATCGCCATGAGCGCCAGCAGCACCGATTTGCCGGAGCCGGTCGGCCCGACGATGAGGGTGTGACCGACATCGCCGACGTGAAGGGAAAACCGGANNCGGTCTTGCCGTAAAGCAAGGGGGGAGCGCCGAAATGCTCGTCCCGCTCCGGCCCCGCCCATACTGCTGACAGGGGGATCAGGTGGGCGAGATTGATGGTGGAGATCGGGGGCTGGCGGACGTTGGCGTAAGTGTGGCCAGGGAGGCTTCCCAGCCATGCCTCGATCGCGTTCATACCCTCGGGGATGACGGTGAAGTCGCGGCCCTGAATGACCTTCTCGACCAGCCGCAGCTTCTCGGCGGCAATGGCGGGATCGCGGTCCCACACCGTCACGCTGGCGGTGACATAGGCCATGCCGGCGTAGTCGGCGCCTAGCTCCTGCAAGGCGGTGTCGGCGTCGGCCGCTTTGTTCGAGGCGTCGCTGTCGAGCAGCGTCGATGCCTCGTTGGTCATCACTTCCTTGAGGATCGCTGCAACGCTTTTGCGCTTGGCGAACCATTGGCGGCGGATGCGGGTCAGCAGCTTCGTCGCATCGGTCTTGTCGAGCATCATCGCGCGGGTCGACCAGCGATACTCGAAGGCGAGCCGGTTCAGCTCGTCGAGCAGGCCGGGGAATGTGACGCTCGGGAATCCCGTGATCGTCAGCGTCCGTAGATGATGGTCGCCCAGGCGCGGCTCCAGACCGCCCGTCAGCGGCTCATCGGCCAGCAGCGCGTCGAGGTGCATCGGCGTCTCGGGCACACGCACACGTTGGCGGCGCGTCGAGATCGTCGAATGGAGGTAAGTCAGCGTCTCGGCGTCATCGAGCCAGCGGACCTCGGGCACGAAACCTTCGACGAGATTGAGCACGCGGTCGCTGCGGTCGGTGAAGCCCTTGAGCAGCTCCCACGGATCGACGCCGGCTGTGGACCGGCCCTCGTAGAGCCAGCCTTCGGCCCGCGCGGCCTCTTCCGGGGGCGGCATCCACAGCAGGGTCAGATAATAGGCGCTCTCGAAATGCGCGCCTTCCTCGCGGAACTGTTCGCGCCGTTCCATATCGACCAGCGCCGACACGGGATCGGGAAAATCATCCTCGGGATAATCGAGCGCGGGGGTGCGCTGCGCCTCGACGAAGATCGCCCAGCCCGAACCGAGCCGGCGAAGCGAATTGTTGAGCCGCGAGGTGGTCGCCACCAGTTCGGCTGGCGTCGCGCTGTCCAGATCGGGGCCGCGGAATCGGGCGGTGCGCTGGAACGACCCGTCCTTGTTGAGCACGACGCCTTCACCGACCAGCGCCGCCCAGGGCAGGAAGTCGGCGAGATGCGCCGCCTTGTTGCGATATTCGCTGAGGCTCATCATGGCCGCATCCAGCTCGGGTAACGGAGGTGGCGGCGGGCCACGTCCACGAATTGCGGATCGCGGCGGGCGGCCCAGACGGACAGCGCATGGCCGATGGCCCAGATGACCAGCCCGGCGATCCAGAGGCGTAGGCCGAGGCCGATCGCGCCCGCCAGCGTCCCGTTGACGATGGCGAGCGAGCGCGGGGCCCCGCCGAGCAGGATCGGCTCGGTCAGCGCCCGGTGGACGGGGGCATAGAAACCCGCGATCGGCGAGCCAAAGGACTCCGGGCTCTCCATCAGACCAGCGCCCCGCCGCCGAAGCTGAAGAACGACAGGAAGAAGGAGCTGGCCGCGAACGCGATCGACAGGCCGAACACGATCTGGATCAACCGACGGAAGCCGCCGCTCGTATCGCCGAACGCCAAAGTCAGGCCGGTCACGATGATGATGATAACCGCGACGATTTTCGCCACCGGCCCCTCGATGGATTCGAGGATGCTTTGCAGCGGGGCTTCCCACGGCATCGACGAACCGCCGGCGTAGGCAGGAACGGACATGCTCAGCGCGATAACGCTGGCGGTGGCGGCAAGCATGGCGCGGCGTGCGCCATGCCGAAGGACATGGATCATGGCAGGTCTCCGGGTTGGGGGGTGGTCAGCGGCGTGAGGCGGTAGTCGCCGGTGGCGGGATCGAGTCCCTCGACGCGGGCCAGCTCGGCGAGGCGGCGGCCGTGTCCGTCGCGGACCAGCACGGCGATGATGTCGATGGTCTCGGCGAGCAGCGCGCGAGGGACCGTCACGACGGCCTCCTGAATGAGCTGTTCCATGCGCCGCAGCGCGCCGAGCGCGGTGCCGGCGTGGATCGTCCCGATGCCGCCGGGATGTCCGGTGCCCCAGGCTTTGAGCAGGTCGAGCGCCTCCGCGCCGCGCACCTCGCCGATAGGGATGCGGTCAGGCCGCAGGCGGAGCGAGGAGCGAACGAGATCGGACAGCGAGACGACGCCATCCTTGGTCCGCATGGCGACGAGGTTGGGCGCGGCGCATTGCAGCTCGCGCGTGTCTTCGATCAGGACGATCCGGTCAGTGGTCTTGGCGACTTCGGCGAGCAGCGCATTGACGAGCGTGGTCTTGCCACTGCCGGTCCCGCCCGCGACGAGGATATTGGCGCGGGCTTCGACACCCTGACGCAGCGCCATCGCCGCGTCCGGTCGCATGATCCCGGCCGCCGCATAATCATCGAGCGTGAAGACGGCGACGGCGGGCTTGCGGATCGCGAAGGCCGGCGCGGTGACGACGGGCGGCAGCAGCCCCTCGAACCGCTCACCGCCTTCGGGCAGCTCGGCCGAGACGCGCGGAGACCGGGCATGAACCTCGACGCCGACGTGGTGCGCGACCAGGCGAACGATGCGCTCGCCGTCCGCCGCCGCCAGCGACAAACCCGTGTCGCTGACCCCTTCGCCGAGCCGATCGAGCCAGAGCCGGCCATCGGGGTTCAGCATCACTTCGATGACGGCGGGGTCGTCCAACCACGCGGCGATCGAATTCCCAAGCGCCGTGCGCAGCATCCGCGCGCCGCGTGATCTCGCCTCGGATTGGGTTGGCTGGACGGTCAAGACTTGGCCCCTGCAATGGACCGGGCGAACCGCCGCCCGGCGTCAGGAGCACATCAAGAGAGCCAGAAATTCAGCCGCTGCAACAGTTAGGTTGCGGCGTAGTAAAGGCGGCGGCAGAAACTTGCAGAAGGCGAGGAAGGTATAGTTCGCCTTGTTGATCATCAGGGAGAGTTCATGCGAATCGCAAGTGGTCAGTTTGGGAGAATCTCCCCCGCAAAATTTGCGGATAAGGTCGAGTTAGCGATGGGCTGGATCGTGGTCCGCCACAGTCATCTCAGTTCGAAATCAGACAGGAGAGCAACGCACGGCCATTGGGTCGCTATCACGTCCGGAAAGCACCGCATCTATCGGATCATCAGATATTCGGTGAATCTGCCCGCCGACAAAGTTGTCGTGGATTGGGCTGGCTGGATCGATTTGCAGGGACGCACCGAGGACGAACAGCCGGAACTGGATTTGACGATCCGGCGGGCCAAGTTTTGGGAATTGGCAGTCATTCCTTTCAAGCACATCGACCCCGGCTATCGCCTATCGGCATGGCTCGGAGGAATCTCGCTTGCGCTCGGCGTGCTATCGCTGGTTCTGTCCATCGTGCTGTCATCCTGAGGCGCAATATCCCGTCCGATTTCGTCGAGCAGGCTCTTGCCGCTGGCATAGCGCCGACCGAGCGTTTCGATGAAACCTTCGTAGCGCTTCCGGCCCTTCACCTGTGCGGCCGCCTGATCCTCGTCGGGGAGCGGCGGTGTCACGGACAGCCAGAACCGCACGAACAGCGCCAGCGCCTCGGTCGAAAGGCCGGTATTCCGCTCCAACCGCTGCACTTGGCGCGACAGCCGGTCGAGCCGGCGAGCGAACGCCGCCTCCATGCGATCGGCGCCATCCGGCGACAGATAGGAAGCCACTGCCGCCTCGACGATCGCCGATCGCGAGATACGTCGCCGGATCGCTAGCTCGTCGACCTGCTTGGCGAGCGTGGGCGGGAAATAGACATTGAGTCGGACGCGCATGATCGCAGCCTACAGCTCGATACCGTCGCCGGGGTCGAGCGACGCCTGCCGCGCAATACCTTGCATCCGGCGTCGCACGGCTGCCTGCCGCGCGTCGTCGTCGGGCTCATCGTCCACGATCGAAAACTCCTGCGCGGGCGGCGGCGTCTCGGGCGCTATGGCGACATGCTCGGGCAGTTCGGGCTCGCGGCGCAGCCCGCCATTCGCGACGTCCTCCTGGGCGCGAACAATCCGCGCCACATCGGCGGGATCGACGATGGCTGTGCGCCCCGTCCAGTCATCGGGACGGACCTCCCGATGCTGCGACGCGATCGGATCGGGCGGCGGCAAGATTCGTTCGGCGAGCCGGGGATCGATGTAATAGGCCGCCTTCTTCGCGCGGATCGGATGGACGCCCGACACCATGACGATTTCTTCATCGGGCGGGAGCTGCATGACCTCGCCCTGAGTCAAAAGTTGACGGGCGGTTTCGGAGCGCGACACCATCAGATGTCCGAGCCAGGGCGAAAGCCTGTGCCCGGCATAGTTCTTCATCGCCCGCATCTCGGTCTTGGTGCCGAGCGCCTTCGACACGCGCTCTCCCGTCCGCTCGTTGTTCGTCGCGAAGCTCACCCGGACGTGGCAGTTATCGAGGATCGCGTTGTCCTGCCCATAGGCTTTCTCAATCTGATTCAGCGACTGCGCGATCAGGAAGGATTTCAGCCCATAGCCGGCCATGAACGCCAGCGCGCTCTCGAAAAAATCGAGCCTCCCCAGCGCCGGGAACTCGTCGAGCATCAGGAGCAGGCGGTGACGCTTCGCGCCGCTCGGCAGTTCCTCCGTCAACCGTCGCCCGATCTGGTTGAGCATCAGACGGATCAGCGGTTTGGTCCGCGAGATGTCGCTGGGGGGAATGACGAAGTAGAGCGTCGTCGGCTGTTCGCCTGCGATCAGATCCATGACGCGCCAGTGGCAGGCGCGCGTGACCTGGGCGACCACGGGATCGCGATATAGCCCGAGGAACGACATGGCGGTGCTGAGTACCCCCGATCGCTCGTTGTCGGATTTGTTCAGCAGTTCGCGCGCCGCGCTGGCGACGACCGGATGCACCCCGGCTTCGCCCAGATGCGGCGTCGCCATCATCGCCGCCAGCGTCTGCTCGATTGTGCGCGATGGATCGGAGAGAAACGAGGCCACGCCGGCCAGCGTCTTGTCCGGCTCGGCGTAGAGGACGTGGAGGATCGCGCCGACCAGCAACGAATGCGAGGTCTTCTCCCAGTGATTGCGGCGCTCGAGACTGCCTTCGGGATCGACCAGCACATCGGCGACATTCTGTACGTCGCGCACTTCCCGTTCACCGCGGCGAACTTCCAGCAGCGGATTATAGGCATCCGATGCGGCGTTGGTCGGGTCGAACAACAGGATACGGCCATGCTTCGCACGAAAGCCGGCGGTCAATGTCCAGTTCTCGCCCTTGATGTCGTGGACGATCGCCGACGCCGGCCAGGTCAAAAGCGAGGGCACCACGAGGCCGACGCCCTTGCCGCTTCGGGTCGGGGCGTAGCATAGCACATGCTCGGGGCCGTCGTGGCGGAGATAGGCGCGGCCCAGCTTTCCAATCACAACGCCGTCGCCGCCGAGCAGTCCGGCCGCGCGCACCTCCTCCTCGGTCGCCCAGCGCGCCGAGCCATAGGTCTCGGCGTTCCTCGCCTCGCGCGCCCGCCAGACCGACATGGCGATGGCGACAGCGATGGACCCGAACCCACCCGACGCGGCGATGAACGCGCCGGTCTGGAAGATGTCGGGCGCATAGGCGTCGAAACTAAACCACCACCAGAAAAAGGCGTATGGCGGATAGACGGGCCAGCCGAGCGCCACGAACCAGGGTTCACCAAGCTCGGGCTGATACGCCAACGCCGTTGCCGTCCATTGCGTCGCGCTCCAGATCGCGGTCAGCACGATAAAGAACACCGCGATGATCTGGCCCCACAGGATTTTGGTAGCAGGCATGGAATGTCTCCTTGTTCAGATGCCGAGGCCGCGCTTGCGGCCCACCATCAGGTCGAGCCCGCCGCCGTCGCGGACGATGCCGGACACCTGACGGCCGAGTTGCTGTTCGAGGGCGCTGGCCCAAGGCACGAGGCGGAAGCCCAATCCGTTGTCGATCATGGCGAAGCGACCCGACGCGAGGGCAAGGCGCTGGCGGACGACGCCCGCAACCTTCTCGCCGGCCTGCGTGGGCCGGTAAGCCAGGCCGGTTTCTCCGGCGATCTTCGCCCCGACCGCATCCAGCTCGCGGCGGCGCAGCGTGTCGATCAGCCCGCGCTCGAACACGGTGCGTTCGCCATAGCGGCGCGCCAGCCCCTCGCGGACGAGATGATCGGTTCGGGCATTCATCGCCCGGCGCACCTCGGCGCCGAACCCGGCGTCTCCAACGCCGGCGCCGCGCTCGATCAGCCGATGATCGAGCCAGGTCGCGCCGGGGGCCTTCACCTGCGCGGATAGGTCCAGGTCCGACCGCGTGGCGAGGATCAGGGTCGGCTTGGCCTCGCCCGCCTTGCCGATCGCGCGCAACTCGACGATCCCGCCGAGCGCCGGGCTTTGTTCCAGCGCCTCGATCCCCGGTAGCCGGACATGGTGGGTGCGGCCGTCCGTGCCGTCGATCACGGCATAGGCCGCGCCGGTAAGTTCATCGTGCAATCCCTTGTCGATCAACCGGCCGGCGATCGGCTTCTCAGGTGCGCCGCTCACGACGGCATAGCTGTCGAGCGGTCGATCCTGTCCCTGATCCTTGAGGGCCTGGCCGATCGTGCGGATGATGTCACCGCGCGCGGCGAGCTCGCGCAGCCTGGATTGCGCGCCTTCGGCCACCGCCCATTGGCCTGGCTCTCCCTCGGCGGCGAGGCCCATCGTCTCCAGATGCTGCAACCGTCCGACCATCAAGCGGCGGAGCTGCGGATCGTTCAGGCCGGGCCGTTCGGGGCGCAGGTCGATCACGCCCAGCTCGTCGGCCGCGCGGCCAATCTCGGTGTCGAGCCGGGTCCAACGCTCGGCCGTCACCTCGCGGTCGAGCGCCCGGCTGATTTCATGCTCGGGCTTCGGCCCCAGCTCGGCGAAGGCCAGTTCCTCGGCGCGAGAACGCAGACCGTGGCTGATATAGTCGCGCGCCATGACGAGATCCGCGCCCTGGTCGGTGACGCCGCGCACGAGCAGATGGACGTGCGGATTGTCAGTGTTCCAGTGATCGACCGCGATCCAATCGAGCCGCGTCCCCAGGTCCGCCTCCATCTGGCGCACGAGATCGCGGGTGTATTCGCGAAGATCGGTGAGGTCGGCGGCGTCCTCGGGCGAAACGATGATGCGGAAATGATGCCGGTCGTCCTTGCAGCGTTCGGCGAACCCGCGATCGTCGGCGCGATCGGACTCGGCGTCGAACATGCGTGTCGGCGAGCCGTCGCGGGTCACGCCTTCGCGCTTCAGATAAGCGATGTGCGCAGACAACGGCGCCATGCGCCGGCCGCTGATGCGATGACGGACGGGGAGCGCCTTCACCAGCACGCGCCGGCCCGAGCCGAACAGGCGACTGCGTGCGAAAGCTGTGCGGCCCTTGCCGAAGCTCGATTGGCCGCGCCGACGCGATCCGCCCCAGCCGCCACGCTGGCCCCCGCCGCTCATCGCGGCGACGCGCAGCACCTCGGCGACCAGGCCCCGCGCGTTACGGCTTCCCGCCGAGCTGCGCTTGGCCTTGCCGGGCCGGACGCGGAACTCGCGATCCTCGCTCATGGCCGGGCCGTTTTCCGCCGAAAATGGCCGATGGTGCCATTGGAGGCGTTGATTTGACTGGCTTTTCCCTTCCGCGCGGCACGCGCGCCGACCGACGCCCCCATGTGAAGCCACGGAAAAGCCTCGGCATTTCGGCGAAACGGGGTGCGGCTTGTATCTTGCCCTCGCACCTCCCCCCTGTTTCCTGCCCTCCCGATCGCTTCCCTGAATCCGGTGGACCATCTGAACCGAGGGGAAATCATTGCGGTCGGCCCGCGCGGGCGCGGGGGACGAACAGCGTGTCCGCCTGCGTTTCCGGCGACGAAGGAACAGCACTTCCTTGCGCTTCGGTAGGGCGTGCCGCGACTGATCCTGGCGCATCGGACGTGTCGTCCGATTGCGCGGCAGACGGCGCGGACCCGCTGCCTGTGATGCGGACGAATAGCGCCGCACGACGCCACGCGAAGCGGTCCGGCGGCGCACTCACCGCTGTTTCGACCGCTCCCGGCGCGCCGACTACGGCCGTGAACTGGGCGAGGTAGCCGACCGTCTCGGCGGGCAGCGGACGGCCGCGCGACAAATAGTCGTCGTAGCGCCCCGGTCCCGCATTATAGGCCGCCAGCATCGCGCTCGCGTTGCCGTAGCGGTCGTGCATCTCGCGCAGATAGGCCGCGCCCGCCATGATGTTGTCGCGCACGTCGAACGGATCGGGACCGAGACCGTAACGGGCGCGCATCGAGCCCCAAGTCGCGGGCATGATCTGCATCAGTCCCATCGCGCCAGCCCGCGAGACGGCGCGCGAATTGCCCCGGCTTTCGACGCGCATGACCGCCCATATCCACGCCTCGGGAATCCCGAACCGCCGCGCGGCGTCGGCGACATGACCGGCATAGGGATGTGCTGCGGCCGGGGCGGCAACGGGCGCTTCTTGCGCCCAGGCCGTTCCCGGTGCAGCGCCACCGGACAGCAGGACGGCGGCAATCAATATGACCGATCCGACTCCGCTTCGCCGCCAGCCTGCCAGCGTGCTCTCTGCGGTAAAGGGTTCGCGCCAAGCGCCGGCCTTTGGCCGCCCTTGACCTCCGCTGCGCGCGCTGGCCGGCCTTGGGCCGAGCGGGACGAAGGGATGAGACGGCTTTCCCGCGAACAAAGGGATGAACAGGGATCGCACCGGCTCAGTCCTGCTCGCGCGACTTTGGCTGGCGGTTCCAGCGCAGCGACCAGACCGATTTGTCGCCCGTGTTCTGGAACAGCGCGGCGCGGATCGGCTGCGCGAACGCGGGGTCGTCGATGCGCAGCGAGACGTAATCTCCGGCGCGTTCGCCGGTCTCGTTCCAGCCCGCGCCGATCTCCGGGCCTTCGCTATCGCCGCGGTGGACGCGCCAGTCCGGCGCCTTTTCGGCGTCGGTCGGGTCGGCGGGAACGATTGAGATGCGGATGTCGAGCGTCGCTGTCTCGATGATGCCTTCATAGCCGTTGGCGGTGCGGAAAAAGCTGCCGATCTGCATGGGAATGTCCTTTCGTTTGGCGGGTTGGATGCGGGTCAGGGCCGGGCGGCACGCCAGGTCAGCGGCGCTCCGGGGGTGTCTCGGGTGAGGATCGGGATCGCGCGGCCGAGCACGGTCGAGGCCGGCAGCGGCCCGAAATAGCGCCCGTCCAGGCTGTCGGGATGATCGGGATTGAGCAGCAGCAGCTCACCGGCGGCGAGCATGCGGCAACCTTGCCACGCGGGCAGCGGACGGCCGATCCGGTCACGGATCAGGGCGACGGCAACCGCCCGCCCATCCACGCTGATCGTCGCGCCGACCCGGCAAACGCGCTGTCCCGCCTTGGCCGCGACATGCTTTAACAGCGGCACGTCGCGGCCGAGATAGCCGCGCTCTGCCATCCAGCGGCCGAGCCGCTCGGGCGGCGCGACGGCGACAAGCGGGCCAACGGGCGGATCGCTGTCGGGCCGTATGCGGTAAAGGCCGAGGGGCGCGCTCGCACTGGCGTTCCAGATGACGCGCGGAAGCGGATCGGTGAGCGCGATGGCAGCGAACGATAGGACGAACGCTGAGGCGACGGAGGCTGTCGCGCGGAGATAGAAGCGGCGCGTCATCCCTCGATCTCCCGGCGCTTGAGCCAGGCGCGATGACGCTCCAGCGTGTAGGAGCGCGGGGCTTGTCCGGCGGCGATGCGGTTGTGGACGTGCCGCCAATGGTCGGGCGCGGCGTCGCAGGGATCGACGCCGGCCGCTTCAGTCGCGTCGATCGCTGCGAGAACCTGACTCACTTTGGGCCAGCCCTCGATCTTGAGCAGGATGTCGCCGCCGGGCCGCACGAACGGCAACGTCGTGAACGGCTCGTCCGCGCCGACCGCGCGCAGGATGTCGATGCGCGAGATAACCGTGCCGTAGTCGTTCGCCGCCCAGCGGACGAACGCGAAGATCGCGCCGGGCCGGAAGCGGACGATGCGGCGGCGGCGATCGACGATCTCGTCCACGGCGACGCGGCCGAACCTGATCCAGTGCTCGATCCGCTTCTCGATCCAGGTCAGTTCAACACGAGTCATGCCGTCATCGGACGGCACGCGGTGACGCATGGGTGACGGAGGGACGCTCATCGCCGACTCCGGGCGATGGCCGAGTCCGCGCGCGGCATGAGGTCGTCCTGGCCCGGATCGGAGGTCGAATGCTTGGTGCCGATGTCGGCCCAGGCCCGCAGGTCATCGACCGAATAGACGACGCGACCGCCGATCCGGCGGTAGGCGGGGCCGGTGCCGAAATAGCGGTGCTTCTCAAGGGTCCGGCCGGAGAGGCCGAGAAAGCGCGCGGCTTCCGGTGTGCGCAGGAAGCGGGGCGGCAGGTTGGTGGGCGTATCGGACAAGTGATGGCTCCTGCGGGCGGTGGCGGCAGGAGGCGTAAATGACAGGCTGGAAGCGAACGGGTGGGGTATGAAGATGTGCGGCTGCGCGGATGCGACCACCCCTCGCAAAGGCTACAGAGGATCAGGAATCAGCGGATGCGTAAGAGCTTGCGGTAATCGCCATTGACGAAGGCGGTCGCGTCGCGGACCAGGCGCACGACGAACGAACGTGAAGCCGACATCTTCCAGTCGCTCGCCGATAATCGGGTCGCATCGTCGCGCCCCAGCTCGGCTGCGATCTCGCGGTAAGTCGCGCCGGCGCTTCGCAGGTCGAACGCACGAAGCATCAGGTCGAGCCGCATAAGCCGGTAGGCGGTGAGCGGCCAGCCGCGCGGCAATGGCCCCGGCGCGCGCCCGAGCAGACGGCGGTGGAAACGCAGCAGGCTCGCGATGCGCGTGATGAAATCCTTGTCGAGCGGGATGACGGCGGCCAGCGGCTGGCCGGGCGTCACCGCGCGGAGCCAAAGCCGATGCTCGCCCGCTGCGTCGGCCACGATGACATGGCGTCCGTCGATCCCGGCATGGTCGGCAAGCAGCGCGCCGAGCGCGCGCGGATCGGCCGGGGCCGCGGTCTCAAATTCCTCCGGTGCTGCGTCCAGAATGACCGTGACGGCGGTCAATTCCGGACGCCAGGCGACCGGCTCTGACAGGTCATCCGGCGCCGTCGCGAAAGGACAACCCCCAGCGCCGTGCGAACGCCGCCTCGGCGGCGTTCCTCGCGACGGCGCCGCTGGCGATGCTGTGCTGCATCTGCGCATGTTCGGCGCGATAGGTGTGGTTCCTTCGCAGGAATTCGGCAGCGAGATCAGCGCGCCCGAGCGCGCCGGATAGACCGTCGGCGCGCCGCTGGCGACGCCTCGGGGGCGTCGGCATGGCATCCTCCCATGTGCGTATCGCACATACTTCAAGGATGTCATGATGACGTCGCAATCGCCCCCAGATAGCGCAAAGGTTGCGCACAACCATGCCTGTCGCGCGGCGGGATCGGCGGCTTAATCGTCACCAAATCGGACGAAATATTAACGATTTAACGGCGGCTCCGCACCAAGCAGATGCGCATATCCGACCTCGGTCATCCACCTTGCGCGCGCGAGGTGGCTGGCGTGCATGACCTTCGCCCGTTCGGGCTCGATCGCGGCATCGATGCCGAAGATCGTCGCGGCAACGTCGCGCCAGTTGGCGCCTTCGGCATCGGCATCGAGCAGGCGCAGATAGTCCCGCGCATGACTCTCGTCATAGGCCGTGACCTTCGCCGAATCCGGCACGCGATCTTTGAATCGGCATGTGCTCATGGCGCCCGTCCCCATTTGCCAATCTAGTCGAAATACATCGCTGGGCTACGCGCAAGTCCTGCATCGTTGAATGCACCGATCGCAGCGATGACACGCGCCGATCAACGGATACACCTTATATGGGATAAACCGAATAAGGTGTATCGTCCAGTTTGCCGCGCATGGACATGCGGCGCCTCGTGGGATTGAACTTTGCCAGGCTGAGAAAGGAGAAGGGCTTTACCCAGGAGCGCTTTGCCGAAACATCCGGCTTTACTCAACAATATGTCAGCGATCTGGAACGCGGCCGACGCAATCCGACCGTCGTCACCTTGTTTCACCTGGCCTCGGCACTTGGCGCAACGCCGGCCGAACTGGTCGCCGAGACCGACATCTCCGAGACCGACTAACCTTCATCTGCATTGCGAGCCGGGCGTCAGCCCGGCGAGCGCGATTGCGACCGCGCGGATCTTGGGACGCGCGGTCGCCACCGATCCGCCGTGGCGGATCGGCGCGAAATGGTGGAACCGCAGGACCGGTGTTCCGGCCCTGCGGCGGCGAGCGGTCAAGCCGCCTTGAGGCGCTGCATTCCCTCGGCCAAGGTCCAGAGGGCGCGATTGAGCGTCACATTCTGATCGATGCCGTTGATCGCGCGGGTCTGCGCGCGGCGGATGCGGCCCTCGGCATTGCGCTTGCGGCCCTGCAACCCACCCCGAATGACATTCTCCTGTATCACATTGAACGTGGCCCACAGACTGTCGCTCACATCCTCGCGGCGGCGGGGCTCGATGATCTGTTCGGGACGCAGCGGGCTTTCGTCCTCGCCATAGCGAGCGACAAGGCTGACCTCACCGAGCAAGCGTCGCTCGTCCTCGGACAGCCGGATCGCCTTCATCGACTCGCTGGCGTTGATCAGCCGGGGGAAGTCCTCGGCAACGGTGTAAACGCCCTCGATAATGTCGTGCTCGATATTGCCCTTGTGCGGCACGCGGACTTCCTCGAACCGCTCGCCCGCGATCATGCTGTTGGTGCAGACGAAGCGCAGCATTCCGGCGAACATCTGATAGGCGCTGGTCCCGTCATGGCTGTTGACGATGATGACTTCGGCAGCCTCCGGCTTGCCGATACCGTCGTCACGGCGCAGGCGCAGCATGTGCTTGGCGTGGCCGTGGCGGCTGCCGTCGCGCGGCACGGACTGCACGGCGAAGAACGGAAACCATCCTTCCCGGCGCAATCCCTCCACGATGTCGATGGTCGGGACATAGACGTAGCGCTCCGACCGGCTGTCGTGCGCCTCGCGGGCAAAGATGGACGGGACGTGGCGATAGAGCGCCTCGTTGTCGAGCGGCTCCCTGCCGCTGATCTGGTGGGCGTTGCGGCCGAACCGGGTGGCAAGCTGATGATACATGGCTGAACTCCTTGGGCTTGGGTTTCCGCGCAGCGGAGCGCCGCGCTGAAACCCTGCCCGTCGGCGAGACCGGGGGTGCAACCGGAGCGGGCGGCTTCGCGGGGAACCGGCTGCACGGAACGCGGTTCGCCGCGTGGAGGAAGCTGGGCGGAAGCCGATCCGAAGGGCGCCAGGGGCAGCGCCCCAAGCACCTCACCACAACGCCGGGCCTCATGGCCCGTCCGCATTGTCAGGGGGGAGACAAACACACGAAGGCGCCCCGCTCCGATGGGAGCGGGGCGCCGTCTCGGGTCAGCGGGACCAGATCATCGCATATTCGCCGGCGGTGTCGGTCTCGCTCAGGGTGGCGTAGATCGGTGCCGGGAAGCTCGGATCGTCCAGCTTGACCGAGATGTAGTCGCGCTTTTCGCGGCTGGTCTTCTGCCATCCCGCGCCGCAGTCGATCGAGCCGACCGCGAGGCGGAAGTCGGGAGACTTGTCGCCTTCTTTTTCGACCGGGCGAAGGGTCGCCTTGGCGTTGAGGGTGAGGGTCTTGATGGTTCCGGCGAAAGAACCGTTGGCCGCTTGGGTGAAGGTGCCGATGGTCGCCATGTCGAAGTTCCTTTCTCTCGCTCGGGCCACGACCGCCGCGGCCTCGATGGCGATCGGTGAAGCGGGGATGATCGGACGCGCACCGCTTGCGGCCGGAGCGCAGCGGAGGATGGCGACGCGCGGCTTTTTTTGATGATGTGGACGCCCCACCCAGCCGGACATTTATGGCAGGTTGGGCAAAGCCTCTTTTCGAGCAGGAGCTTTGTATGTCTACATTTCTTACGGTCGGATTCGATATCGCAAAGAACGTCTTTCAGGCCCACGTGGTCGACTCGGAGGGCAAGGTAGTAAATCGCAAGAAGATACGCCGGGATGAGGTGGTGCCGTTCTTTGCAGGCCTTCCGCCTTGCCTCGTCGGCATCGAGGCGTGCTCCACCGCGCATCATTGGGCGCGCCAGCTCGAAGAGCTTGGGCATGAGGTGAAGTTGATGCCGCCGGTCTATGTGAAGCCGTATCTGAAGCGCGGGAAGAACGACGCGCTCGATGCCGAGGCGATCTGCGAAGCCGTCACGCGGCCGACGATGCGCTTCGTTCCGGTCAAGACGGTCGAGCAGCAGGAGGCCCTCATGCTGCACAAGACGCGGATGATGCTGGTCAAGCACCGGACGATGATCGTCAACGCGCTGAGGGCGCACATGGCCGAGCTGGGCATCATCGTACCCAAGGGGATCAAGCGGCTGCCCGAGCTGATCGAGCGTGTTCATGGTTCACGGTCGGCCGAGACGATCCCGGCCTATGCCCGTGCGGTGGTCGCGGTGCACATCGGCCAGCTCGAAGCGCTTGAAGAGCAGATCGCGACGCTCGATGCCGAGATGCTCGCCTGGCATCGCGCCAACGAGGACAGCCGCCGGCTCGCCACGATCCCCGGTATCGGCTTGGTGACGGCGACGGCGCTGGCCGCCACAATCAACGATGCCGCGCAGTTCGACTCCGGTCGCGGCATGGCGGCATGGCTCGGGCTGACGCCACGACAGAGCTCGTCCGGCAACAAGGAGCGGCTCGGCAGGATCACCAAGGCCGGCAACAAATATCTGCGCACCCTGCTGGTGGTCGGTTCGACCGCGATCATTCGATCGGCACGGATTAACTGCCCGGGACCGCTCCTCGACTGGGTGCGCGGGCTGCTGGAGAAGAAGCCGGCGAGGCTCGTCACCGTAGCGCTGGCCAACAAGCTGGCGCGCATCGCGTGGGCGGTGCTCATGCGCAAGCGCGCCTTCAGCAACAGCATCGTGACGCCGGCGCCGGCCGCGATCTGATCGCCTTTCGAGGCTGAGCCTCACAACAGTTCGGGAGGGGGCACCAGAGAGTATGATGCAAGTCGGTCAATCCGCTGGATCAGGACAACCCGTTCGCGAAGCTGCGCCATCCGAGCGCGTTTTTTTGATAGGGACCAGGATCCGCGGACTTCATCAGGGCCCGCGGCCAGATGCGCCGCCTCGCAGAGGCCGGACATATGGAAGCACCCGACCGTTTCTTGCTCCTGCTCGAAAACTGCATCTTCTCCCGATAGGGGCGTCCACATATGTTTCGCGATGCAAAGCCGAAGGCGGCGGAAAAAAGTCGCGCGGCGGCGTTGCGCCAGGCCGAGCAAGGCGAAGCCGGCCCCGGTTAGATCAAGCTAATCGAGAGGCCGCGTGGTCGTGCCGATGAAGAAACGCGATGCATAGACGGATCATCGGCCCTCTCATCGAGGGTGAAGGCTAGCCGGACCTCTGACGAAATCCTCCTATCGCGCGAGCCGACGAATTGAACCGAAAATATGGATGACTGTCCATCTACGCCGCGCGGTAATGGTTGCCTGCTGGCGATGATGAAGCTTCCCGACCATCCAAGAAAATCCGTACTCGTGCATGTCAGGGCGGTGGCGGGTTTGCGGCGTAGTCGTCGAGGACCGCAACAATACGGTCTAGGAGGTCCGCGAATTTGGAAAAGTCGATCTTGTCCTTCTGCGGCTGGACAACTTTCTCGGCAAACCTGGCCTTGCCGTATTTCCCGGCTTCGCCGTGCTTTTTGTTCGGGTCAAACACCTTCCCGTCAATGACGGTTTTTCGAAGGGCGGGTTCGAACAGATCCTCGATGCAACTCGTCCCCTTGGAACCCATCTCCGGCGTCTTGATGAGATAGAGGTTGGGGGCAAGCCGATAGAATGGATCGGTGGAGGTCCGCGAAATGTGGGGGGCGCCGAGATTTTTGGCGACGCTGAAAATATCATTTGCGCCATCGTCATTGTCGATCAGGACGATAACCGGGTTCGGCAAAGGTCGGTGCCGATAGTGCTTGAGGGCATCGGGGTATTTCCGAATGAAGTGCTTCAGATCCCCCGCACCGTTGCCGATCTGAAGCACGTCATGGATTGCGGCGGAGAAATTCATGAACTTGAGCGCGGGCTTGAACTTACCTTTGTCCATTTCGCCGAGCCGGGGTTGGTAGGCGGTGAGCTTCTCTATCGCCGCGCGCAGATAGATGGAATCAGTCTTGCCTTCGGGAATGATGAGCGGCTTCGGAGCCACAACGAAGTTGCGGTAGAAGAGGAAGCGGACATAGAGCTTGCGCGTCGCCGTCGATGTCTCCTCTTTCTTCTTCTCGGCAGCAGGTCGCGTGTCGACCTGATTGCGCACATGGTAGATGTAGCCGAGCATGCCTTGCAGCGGGGCCAGCGAGGAGGCCGGTTCCTGCACGTCGGGATCGCCGGGTTTCCCGCCCGCTAGCGCGGCAGGAACCATACGATAATAGGTTCCACTGTTGAACAGCGACCAGCACATCGCGCGCACGGTGCGATAGTATTCAGGCCGGACGTTCGGCTTCTCGTTGACGAGCAGGCCGGTCGCGACCTGTCGTGACCCGCGATATTGCATCCGAGTCTTGGCCGGATTGACCTCGAAATCCGCCTTTTTGAGTTCCTTGAGCAGCGCTGCGCCCAGCGCCCAGTCGTGCTCCGATCCAGATACCGGAGCGGCAACGTCGGCCGGAAATGCCTTGGCGTTCGTGGAAAAGGTGATGTCATCGGCATAGCGCGAATAGGTGCATTTCTGCGCTTTGGCGAAACGAACCAGCCGAATGTCGAGCAAGTGTCCGACGATATTGGAAATGACCGGCGAGCATGGACTTCCCTGCGGAAGAACATGGTCGTGGCAGGCAATCTGCGCGATAAGCGTCGCCACCTTGGGGTCGAGGGCGAAGCGCTTGTCCTTTATAAAGATGCCGCGCACGCGGCCGAAATTGATCGAGGGGAAGAAGTCCTTGAGATCTAGGTTCAGCACATAACGCCGCCGCTTGTGGACGGCCGCGTTGGTCACGATGGACAGATGCTTGGCGAAGCCATGAGAGAGCTGGCGCCTGGGTGTGCCAGCCTTGTCGATGTCGGCCAGCGCCAGGTAGAGGACGTTGGCGAGACGTCGTTGCAGAAGTTTCAGCTTGGGCGTCGGGGCGAGAATCTGCCGCTGCGTTCCATCCCGCTTTGGAATGGTGAACGCGGTATATTTCTGCGCGTCAGGGAGATGATAGACTAGGCCGTAGACTCATAAGCACGCAGCCATAGCCGCATTGATGCGAGCTGGACCATGGCGAGGAAGTTTTCGGCGAGCTTGTCGTATCGCGTGGCGACGCGGCGGAAGTGCTTCAATTTGGAGAAGAAGCGCTCGATCAAATTACGTTCGCGGTAGAGCCGTTTGCTGAAGCAGGGTTTCCACTTCCGATTGGATTTGGCCGGGATGTTCGGCGTGGCGCCTTGCTCTTCGATTAGCTCACGGATGCGGTCAGCGTCGTAGGCCTTGTCGGCGAGCACGATTGTGTGCGGACCAAGATGGTTGAGCAGCGTGCCCGCGACCTGCCCGTCGTGCGCCTGTCCTGCTGTCAGGCCGAGCCGGATCGGGAGTCCTTGCGCATCGACGACCGCGTGGATTTTGGTGGTGAGGCCGCCTCGGGAGCGACCGAGACAATGATCTCGATCCCCCTTTTTGCCGTCGCGGCCTGTTGGTGAGCGCGAACGGAGGTGCTGTCGATCATCTGGATGTCGCCATCATGTGCGGCGGTAATAGCATCCATCATCCGATCCCAAACACCGGCCTTCCGCCATCGGACGAAGCGGTTGTAGCAGGTAGTGCGCGGGCCGTAGCGTTCGGGCAGATCGCGCCACGGCGCACCAGAACGCAGCACCCAGAAGATACCATTGAGCACGCGCCGATCATCGACGCGCGGAACGCCTCGCGGCTTGTTGGGTAGGAGCGGCTCGATCACGCGCCACTCGAAGTCGGTCAGGTCGTATCGGCTCATGCAAAGTCTGAATCAGCAAACAGCCAAAATGGAAAGTGCAGATGGCTGAGAACTGCATTTTTCGGCTATGCTTGGAACATGACCCTTTACCCAAAGATACAGCTCTCCCGCCTACGTGAAATCGGGTGGAAGTTCTGGGATCCTATCGGACTGGCGCATAACGGGAGTTCTCCCGATGAGGGGTGCGCGGACGAATACGATCGTTACCTGCTTCACGTCGTCAGCACGATCTCTCGCGGCGGCTCAAAGGGTGAGGCTACCGCCTACCTCACCGGCATAGCCTCCGAGCACATGGGGATGTCTGTTGTGGACGCCGACGCCGCAGCGGCGACGGCCCAAGCTATAGCCGACTATCTCATATCGTTGCCGGATGGGCCGAAAACCGTCCGCTGAACACTTTTATGGGTTCACGGCCTAGGTAGGCAAGCGCGGCGGGCTTGTATCCCAGGATTGCAGCCAGATCATCGAGCGACGTCGCCGCTTGTAGTTTCGCCAGACTAGACACCCCACCCCCCTATAGGTGGCTTACAGGCACTCCTATGCGTTCGATCAGATCGTCCGCTCAGCGGTAAAGCTGCATTAGGGGTAGATGGAGAGCATCACTGCCCAACATCGGTGTCTTATATCGCGATTCTCGATAACAACTCTGCCTGTAAGCCTGCGGCGGTTGTTCTCCAAAACGCATAAAACTTCAAGCGTTGACCCGCGAGCCGGGCCATGCCCGGCGAGCGGCGATTGAGCTATGCCTAGCAGAAGCGGCCGCCCGGTAGGAGCGTGGCCGCGATTTTGGCGCAATACAAGGAAGAACCGGGGCCGCATATGCGACCCCGGTCCAATGGCGCTACTCGGCAGCAACCGCGTAAGATGCTTCACCGTCCTCCGTTTCGGTGTCGATATCCTCCGCTTCGGACGGCTGGTCCACGATCCCGGCATCCTCGGCCTCGACGGGTGCGGATTGCTCCGCCTCCGGTTCGGGAGTCCGCAGGGTCGCGGGAAGCCAGCCGGCCCCGGCCAGAAGCTGCTCGGCGACCTCGGCCATATCTACCTTCTTCATGTCGGCGATGCGGCGGGCGGCATCTTCCGACACGCCTTCGGTCACGGCCTCGACGATATGCGCTTTGGTGACACGGCCAAGATAGCTGTCCACGGTCGGCGTCCAGTCCTTCGCCACGTCCAGCGCCAGCGCGGTCGCCAGCCTGTCGGCGGTTTGCAGCGAGCGGGGCTTGCGATCCCACGGCAGACGCAGCGCGTTGACGGTGCGGGCCGCGCAATGCGCCAGCAGCGCTATCCGCTTCTCGTCCGTCAGCCCGACGATGAAGGCCCACAGGTCCGCCACGTCGCGCGGCATCCGCTCGGCCCATGCTTCGTGCTGCTCGCTCGCCCGCGCCGCCAAGGGCGTATCCTCGATCCCGTCCGCATGGCTCCCCAAGGGGGTGACGGTCGGACGAACCTCAAGGCAACCGGCCTCCGCATAGCTGTAGAACAGTTGCGCGGTCAGCGTGTGGGTCAGCGCGATCAACGCCGTATCGGGTTGCTCGGCCAGCGCCACCCGCAAGGCAAGCGTCCGATGCGCGGACAGGTCGCGGGTGAGGCTGTCGGAAATCGGTTTGCCCGGTTCCTCGTCCTCGTCGGCATCCTGCACGCTCTCATCGCCGTCCTCCGGCTGCTCGCTCTCGCCGGTCTGCGGCTCGGTCGCATCGCCTTCTTCCGGCTCCGGCTGCGGATCGGCCAGCGCCTCATCCTCTGCCCGCACGAAACCGCGCTCGACCCGAACGCTGCCGTCATGGTGCAACACGACGAACGCCCCGCCATGTGCGATTACATTGGCATCGTAAGCCGAACGCTTGGCCGAAAGCGTGTCGATTTCGTCGGACACCGCCTCCAGCTTCGCCGCCACGTCCTCGGGCATTTCGTCATAGGACGAATAGCCTTCGGCAAGCTCGTCATACTCGGCGGACAGCACCTCCAGCCGCGCCTCGTCCTCGTCGGACAGGGGAACCGACTGCGGATAGAAACGCCGCATTCCATGGGCATGGGGATAATCGATATGCGCCTCGGCCCATTTCCAGCCCTCGGCCTGAACCTCACCCGCAATGTCGCGCAGTTTCTCGGCGGCGAGCATGTCGAGCAAGCCCGCATCCTCGAAAAACCCGCCCCGATCCTCGCTGAACAGGTCGCGGATGATATTGCCGCCCGCCTCGACATAGGCGTCGGCCCCGACGAACACCGCACGGCGATCATCGGCGGGCACGTTGGCGGCGGTCATGTCGCGGCGGATGATCCACGGTTCGCGGTTGTGATGTAGCCCCTCGAAAACCTGCTCCTGCCGGGCATGGTCCTCGGTGATCGCGAAGGCCATAAGCTGATCCAAGGTCAGCCCGTCCTCCCGATAGACCTGCAACAGCTTGGGGCTGACAGCGCCAAGGCGAAGCCGCTGTTTCACCACGCCAGCCGACACGCCGAACCGCGCGCCGATTTCCTCCGCGCCCCAGCCCTTGTTCTCCGAAAGTTCCTGAAAGCGCTCGAACTGGTCGGCAGGGTGCATCGGGGTCCGGGTCACGTTCTCGTCCAGACTGATCTCGGACGGGTCGTTCTGCGTATCCAGCCAGCAGCGCACCGGCTCGGATTTCTTGATCTGCTTGCGCTTGGCGCGCAGCAGCATCGCCAGCCTCCGGCCCTCGCCAGCGGTAACGAGATAATTGCCGGTCGGCGTCCCGTCCTCCTTGACCTCCGGCTCCACGACAAGGTTCTGGATCAGCCCCTTGTGCTGGATCGAAGCGGCCAGCGCCTCGATAGCGGCCTCCCCATGCGGCACCTTGCGGGCATTGCGCGGGGACTTCTTGAGCTTGGCGAGCGGCACGAAGATTTCGACGCCCGACACAGGCTCGGCGACTACGGTTTCGGTAACAGCGTTCATCACACTTCTCCTAAAAACCACATTCACCCCGGAATGGGGTGGGCGGCGAAGAAGCGACCGGCAGGCCTGCCGGCGGAGCCGGGCAGCATCCGTGAGGACCGGAACGCAGAGGAGGTAAGCGCGCCCCGCGCGCGTTGCGGCCCGGCGCGGCGGGCCTAAAGGGAAGCGACGCCCACCCCATCGCGGGAGTGCAACGACACAGCAACGCGATCGGACCGGCGCAGCCCTGGTCCGATCTCCGCAACAGGAAGGAAGCCGGACCCGCCAGCGGGTCCGCCGATGAGGGCGGAGCCCCAGCGACCGCGCCGCTCAGCGGCGCCATCAATGCCGCACCCTTGCGGCGACCGGCCGGCGCGGCGGCGTGCGCGCGGACCTGGGGGCCAGCCGTCGCCGTGCCCTCCGGCCAGAGCAAGAGTGCAACGCGGCCAAAGCAACGCGCGAACCCTGTCGGTTTCGATAGACGCCGCAGAGTGCGCTCAATTGAATCCGCGTTCCGCCCGGCGCGTCAGCGCCAACCCGCCATGCTGATCGTCACCGGCACGGACGAGACCCGTCAGCGGCTCGGTCGGAGCGCAGCGGAGATAGAGCGGCGGTCCCGCAGGGAGGCGCCAAATCCTCTTGCTCAATTTGCCTTTTCACCCGATTTCGATTATATTTTAATCGGACTGATAGCAGGTGATAAACATGGCGATCGAGACGAAGGTATTGACCGCTCACGTCCCCTTGGGGCTCGCGGAAAAGGTTGAAGCGATGGCCTCGCGACTGGAACGCTCGCGCGGCTGGGTGATGAAGCAGGCACTGGCGGCGTGGGTCGATCAGGAAGAGGAACGTCACCGGATGACGCTCGAAGCCCTTGATGACGTCGATGCCGGACGGGTGATCGACCATCAGGCGATTCAGGCGTGGGCTGACAGCCTCGGAACGGACACCCCGCTTCCGCCGCCCTCGGCATGAGAATCAAGTGGACCGGCAAGGCATCGTTAGATCTCGTGCGGCTGCACGAGCATCTGCGACCTGTCGCCCCCGAGGCAGCGGCGCGGGTCGTACAGCAGCTCGCGCGCGCGCCGGATCGGTTGCTCGAATATCCCCGGATTGGCGAGAAGCTGGACGCCTATTCGCCGCGCGAGGTCAGGCGCATCATCGTCGGCAATTACGAGCTGCGCTACGAGATCGCGGACGCGACGATTTTCATCCTGCGCCTCTGGCATTGTCGCGAGGAGCGCAGTTTCGAGTCGGACGATTGATGAGCTTGGCCGCACGGAACGCGATGATGCCGTGCGCCGCCCTTCGCCCCTATCTGCGCTTCGCTTGGATACGTTGTTTGCGAGAGCGGCTGTTGATTGGCAGCTTTCGCGGATGGTACTTTCTCGCAAACGCCGGTTCCGCGCGCCACGCGGATGGTCGGAAGGTCTCGATGACCTCCACGACTATTTGCAGCCGCAAGCGAAGCGGCGCGTGTCCAAGAGTTTGGGGGCAGCCAAAGGCGATGAGATCGTCGTCACCGATGATTGGCCCGAGCAAGTCCCTATTGGCGACGCCGAACTGCGGGTCATCGAAGGTCATCTCCGCGAGGAATTGGATGCGCTGTTCGGTCCGCTGCCGTGAACCGAGGAGTATCGCGTCATGACAGTCACTGCGCTTGAGCAAGAGGGCGCGCCTGTCGTGGCGATGGCCCGCGCCGCACTCTACCTTCGTGTTTCGACTCCCCGTCAGGCGGACCATGACCTTTCGATCCCTGACCAGCGCCGGCAGCTTGAAAGCTATTGCCTCTCACAAGGCTGGGAGGTCGCCGCCGAGTTCGTAGAGCCCGGCGTCTCCGGCACCGACGATCGCCGGCCCGCCTTTCAGGAAATGATCGATGCGGCGCTGGAAAAGCCTCCGGTGTTCGACACGGTCGTTGTTCACAGCTTCTCGCGCTTCTTCCGCGACCAGTTCCAGTTCGAATTCTACCTGCGCAAGCTGGCCAAGAATGGTGTCAGGGTTGTCTCGATCACGCAGGTGCTCGGCGATGATCCGGCAAGCGAGATGATGCGCAGGATCATGACGCTGTTCGACGAATATCAGTCGAAGGAGACCGCCAAGCATACGCTGCGGGCGATGAACGAGAATGCCCGCCAGGGTTTCTGGAACGGCGCGCGTCCGCCGATCGGCTATCGCGTGGTTGATGCCGAGCAGCGCGGCACGAAGACCAAGAAGAAGCTGGAGATCGACCCGATCCATGTCGAGACGGTGCGCCGGATTTTCCGTCTGGCGCTGGAGGGCGCCGATGGCTCCGGGCCGATGGGCGTCATGGCGATCACATGCTGGCTCAACGACAACAATATCCGCACGCGCTATGGCGGGCGCTGGGGCAAAGGTACGGTGCATCAGGTGCTCACGCGGACGACCTACATCGGCCAGCATCGTTTCAACACCTATGACGTCAAGAAGAAGCGCCGGAAACCCGAGGGTGAACACGCTATCATGGAAGTGCCGCCGATCGTCTCGGTGGCGGAGTTCGAGGCCGTTCAGCGGTCCCTGAAAGCGCGCAGCCCGAAGATGATGCCGCCCCGCGCGGTGGGCGGATCGACGCTGCTGACCGGCATCTGCTTCTGCGCCTGCTGCGGCGGGGCCATGACGCTACGCACCGGCACCAGCCGCAGCGGTCAGGAGTATCGCTATTACACCTGCGCGACCAAGGCCACGAAGGGGAAAACAGGTTGCCCCGGCGTCTCGCTCCCGATGGACCGGCTGAACGAGGCGGTGATCGACCATCTGGAAAAGCGACTGCTCGATCCCGCGCGGCTCGAAGTGCTGATGGACCAGCTTATCGCGCGGCGGGAAGATTGGGTGACAGAGCGCCGCCAGCACGTCGCCGAAATGGAACGGCGGGCGACGGAGGCGGACACCAAACTCTCCCGGCTCTATGAGGCGATCGAGAACGGGCTGGTCGATTTGGGCGATTCATCGCTCAAGGCGCGGATCGCGGAGCTGACTGTTCTCCGCGATCAGGCCAGAGGCGATGCCGAGCGCGCGGTCGCGCACATCGAGCGGATCAGCCCGGAGATCACGGTCGAGAGCCTTCATGCGTTCGCGTCGGCGGCGAAGCACAAGCTCCGCCACGATGATGGCTCCTATGCGCGGAATCATATTCGAGCGGTTGCACAGCGGGTCGAGGTCCATAGCAAGACGGACGTGCGAATCCGCGGCACGCGCACCGAGTTGCTGCGGACCCTCACCGCCGCCTCTGGCGTAGAGGCGGCGGTGCTAGGGACTCGGGCTTTTGGACCGAAATGGTGCCGCTTAGGTGACTCGAACACCTGACCCCATCATTACGAATGATGTGCTCTACCGGCTGAGCTAAAGCGGCCTACCCCGTGGGCAGGGGCGCCGTTTACAGAGGGCGCGCGGGGAACGCAATGGGTTTTGCGCAATTTCTTGCCTCTCTTCATTCCGGCGTGGAAACGCGGCGAAACTGGTGGCGATTGGCTGCATGATGATGCCCCCGACGATCCATTGGGCTGCCTTGCCGCTTTGCCTTGTTCCGCCGAATCCCCTACTCTCGCAACCGCTACTGGGGAGTGTGGACATGCGTGGCAAGAGGCGGATCGCGATCTGGGCCGGGGTGGCGGGGTTGGCTCTGCTGGCGGGTGCCGGGCCGGCCGGCGCCAGTTCGGACTATTCGTGCGATCCGGTCTGGGCGCTTTCCGATAGCGGTTTCAGTTGCGGCAACCGCGCCTTGCTGGCGCCGGGCAACGATACGCGCGTCAACCTGTTCCTGTTGCGCCGGACAGCGCCGGTGGGCAAGGCCATCGCCTATGCCAAGCCCGCTTGGGAGGAGCGCGGCTTCGGTCACAGCTTCTTCGGCTGGCACACCTTGCGCGACACGTACGCGGGGCGCAGCGGAGCGGAAGAGGCCGCTTCGGAGGATCAGCCGCTCAATTCCCGTTGCAACAGCGCGGCGTCCGGGCAGACGGCTTTCGAGGCCGCTCTCGCCGCCGCCAAGGGCATTCCCGAAGGCGAGCGCACAGCGCTGCGCGGCGCGCGCGCAACCCTGGCGGAAAAGTGCTCCGAGATCAGCGATCATGCCGGCGCTGCGCTCGACACGGCCTGGCGCGGGCAGGTCTCCAGCGCATCGGGGCGCGAATTTGCCGGATATCTCGACGCGGCCACCGCCTTCTACGTCGGTCAGTGGGACAAGGCGCGCGACGGGTTCGCCGCACTGGCCGGCGCGCGCGATCTGTGGGTCGCTGAAGCGGCGGCCTATATGGCGCTGCGCGTGGAACTGAACGCGGCGCAGGCCGCCAGCTTTGACGAATATGGCGATTTCACCGGGCCGGAGAAGGTCGACAAGCCCGCGCTCCAGCGCGCCCGCGCCGCCATCGCCACCTATCTCAAGCGCTATCCCAAAGGCCGCTATGCGGATTCGGCACGGGGTCTCGACCGGCGCGCGCTGTGGCTATCGGGCGATCTGGCGGGGCTTGGCCGCGAATACGAACGGCTGCTCCAGGCGCTCCCGCCGGACAGCCCGGAACTGGCGACATTGATCCAGGAAATCGACAACAAGCTCATCCTCCAGAAAAACGCGGAAGCGGCAGTCGACAGCCCGATGCTGCTGGCCGTGATCGATCTCATGCGGATGCGGCAATTTGACGGCGAGGAGCAACCGCCGCTGAGCGCCGCCGCGCTGACGGCCCAGAAGGGGCGCTTTGCCGCGCGTCCCGATCTCTACACTTATCTCCAGGCCGCCCATGCCTTCTACATCGCGAAGGACAATACCAAAGCCGCGGCGCTGCTGCCCGATCGCGCGCAGCAGCCGGCCAGCGTGCCGCTAGCGTTCAGCGCGCGGATGCTGCGGGGCATGGCACAGGCGGGTAGCAATGGCGAGACGGGTTACTGGCAGGGGCTGATCGGGGCGGCGTCCGATCCCTATCAGCGTCCGCTGGCAGAACTGGCGCTGGCGCTGACCTGGCAGAAGGCAGGCCGGTTCGAGGCGGTGTTCGATGCGAACTCGCCCGTGCGCGACGATCGCATCCGCGAACTGCTGCTGATGCGGCTGGCCGGCGCCGATCTGCTGCGCCGCTTCGCCGTCGATCCGGCATCGGCCCCGCATCCGCGCCAGATCGCGTTGTTCACGCTGCTGCACAAGGACCTGACGCAAGGCCACTATGCCGATTTCGGCCGCGATCGCGCGCTGGTGCCGGCGGATGCGGGCAACGAGCTTTCGATCTGGGACTTCGGCACGGGGGACACGGTGCCGGTCGGCGTGTTCACCAAGGGCAAGTGGTCGGGCGAACTGGCCTGCCCCGCACTGGACGCCACCGCCGGGCAGCTCGCGCAGAATCCGGCCAATGTCCGCGCGCGGCTGTGCCTGGGCGAGTTCTGGCGGCTGAACGGGTTCGATCGCTTCACCACGCTCGATCCGGTGGAAGCCAACGGCACGCTGGCCTCCGGCCCCGGCCGCTTTGCCGGCGCGGTGCTGACGCGCAGCGCCATCTACGCGGCGATCATCGCCAACCGACAGGCGGCGGCGGACGAGCGTTCCTACGCACTGTACCGCGCGATCCGCTGCTACGCGCCGGCGGGCATCAGCGATTGCGGGGGCGAGGAGGTTCCGATCGCCCAGCGCAAGGCCTGGTTCGACCAGTTGAAGCGCGAATACCCGAACAGCCAATGGGCCCGCAGCCTGCGCGTCTATTGGTGAGGGCGCGCGGGATCGGCCGCGCTTTCGGCGCGCTGCTGCTATGCTGTGGCCTGCTGGCCGGTTGCGCCAAGCGGCCCGAGCAAGAGCGGCAGCCGCCCGGGCGTGTGGACGCGGCGCAACACGATGCCTTTTTCCTGTGGGCGGGCGTGAAAGCGCCGGAGGTGCTGGCCAAAGCCAGGACGATCTACCTGCTCGATGGCGAAGTGCGCGCCGGCAGCCCCGCACGGTTCGTGCCGCTGCGGCCGGCGGTGCCGCACGTCCACCACGCCGAGATCTGGCTGGTGGTCCGGCTCGAACGGCTGGACTGGGAGGAACCGGTCTGGCGACGGGTGCTGGCCGATCTTGACCGGTGGCAGACGGCGGGCAACCGGTTGGCCGGGCTGCAACTCGATTTCGATGCGCGCACGCGCGGGCTCGATCGCTACGCCGCGTTCCTCGCCGAAGCGCGGCGGCGGCTGCCCCGGCGCTACAAGCTGTCGATCACCGGCCTGATGGACTGGAGCGCGGGCGGCGATCCGGCGGCGCTGGCCGCGCTGGGCAGCGTGGTCGATGACGTGGTGCTGCAAACCTATCAGGGACGGCGCACGGTACCGGGCTACGAAGCCTATCTCCGCTCGCTGGCGCGCCTGCCCTTCCCCTATCGGCTGGGTCTGGTGGAAGGCGGCGCATGGCGCGCCCCACCCGCGCTGGCGCGCGATCCCCATTTCCGGGGCTATGTGGTGTTCCTGCTACCGCGCTGAACGGCGCGCGGTCAGAACCGGCGCGCCACCGCGAACTCGGCCGCCTCGATCATCGCGGCCTTGGCCTCGCTTGCCGGGAACGCGGCGATCGCGTCGATCGCCCGCTGGGCATAGTGCCGGGCGCGTTCGCGCGTGGCGAGCACCGCGTCATGCTTGCGGATCAGCGCGATCGCGTGGGCCAGATCGGCATCGCCCGTGCGGTTGCCAGCAATCGCATCGCGCCAGAACGCCCGCTCCTCGTCCGAACCGCGCGCATAGGCCAGGATCACCGGCAGGGTCATCTTGCCGTCGCGGAAGTCGTCGCCCTGGTCCTTGCCCATCTCGGCCGCGTCGGAATCGTAGTCGATCGCGTCGTCGGTCAACTGGAACGCGATGCCGAGGTAGCGGCCATAGGCTTCGAGCGCCAGCTCGTCCGCCTCGGGCCGTTCGGCAACCACGGCGGCGATGCGGCAGGCGGCGGCGAACAGCGCGGCCGTCTTGGCGCTGATGATCGCGAGGTAGCGCTCCTCGGTGGTTTCGACCTGCCGCTGCGCTGTCAGCTGGTCAACCTCGCCCTCCGCGATCACCGCCGAGGCGTTGGACAGGATGCGCAGGACCCGGATCGAGCCGTCCTCGACCATCAGTTCGAACGAGCGGCTGAACAGGAAATCCCCGACCAGCACCGTCGCGGGATTGCCGAACACGATGTTGGCGGTCTTCTTGCCGCGCCGCAGGTCCGACCCATCGACGACATCGTCGTGCAGCAGCGTGGCGGTGTGGATGAATTCCACCGCCGCGGCCAGCTTGAAATGCCGCGCCCCGCCGTACCCGAGCAGCGCCGCGCTGGCGAGCGTGAGCATCGGACGCATCCGCTTGCCTCCGCCCGCGATCAGGTGGCCGGCCAGCGCCGGGATCAACGGAATGCGCGACTGCATCCGATCGAGGATCACGGCGTTGACGCTGTTCATGCCTTCGGCGACCAGCGACATCATCGGGGCGAGCGAAGGCTCCGCCTTGCGGGGAAGCGTATGGACGGTTGCAGTCATCGCCGTCCGATTGGCCGAGGGGCGGCGGCTTGGCAAGACGCAAGTTGCGCGTTAGCGCACGAACCACGCGGTTTCGCCGCGTGGGTTGAGCCGACAAACGACGAGGTGAGGGAATGAGCGACGATCCGGTGCTGGCAGGATTCCGCCAGAGCATCGACAACATCGACGCGGCGATGATCCACATTCTCGCCGAACGGTTCCGCATCACCCAGGCGGTCGGCGCGTACAAGGCGGAAAAGAAGCTGCCGGCCAGTGATCCCGGGCGCGAGGAACGCCAGATCGCGCGCCTGCGTGCCCTGGCGACAGACGCCAAGCTCGATCCCGAATTCTCTGAAAAGTTCCTGCGCTTCATCATCGACGAAGTGATCCGCCACCACGAACAGGCGGCGGCGGCGGGCTGAAGCCGGCGGATTTGACAAAGTCGCAGGCGCTTCGGCGGTCCGCTATCCGCCCGTTCCCGGAAACAGCACCACCAGCTTGTAATCCATCCGCTCCGCCGGCACGAAAGTATGCTGTTCGTAAGCCAGCGGGCCGTCGAGCGGATGGAGGAACGTGCGCTGCCCGCCTTCGCGCACGCTGACCGACTGGGCATCCCATAGTCGCCCGAACAGCGCGGATTCCGCCTTCATCTCCGCCACCAGTTGCGCCATCGCCGCATCGTCCAGAGCGCGGGCATAGTCGGCGCGGAATTCGGCCAGCAGCCGGGCGGCGCGGTCTTCCCAGTCTGGCAGGAGGATGCGTGCCGACGATTCGGTGAACGCATAGCGCAGCAGGTTCTTTTGCTTGCCCGGCCCCAGCCAGCCGTCGAACAGATGCTCCGCCGCCGCGTTCCAGCAGCAAGCGTTCCAAACCCTGTCGAGCCCGTAGGCTGGATGGGCCTGCGCCTCCACCAGCGCGCGGACCGATCCCGGCGCCTGCGGCATCGGCTCCGAGCGCGGCGCGTCAGGATCGCGCCGGCCTGCCAGTTCGAACAGATAACCGCGTTCCGCCGGGGTGAGCGCCAGCGCGGTGGCCAGCCGGGCCAGCGCCTCGGGCGAAACGCGGATGTCGCGCCCCTGCTCGATCCACGCGCACCACGTCACGCCGATTCCCGCCAGTGCGGCCAGTTCCTCGCGCCGCAAGCCCGGCGTCCGCCGCCGCCGCGTAGGCACGGACGGCGCGACCCGTTCGCGGTGCGACCGAATGAACCGTCCAAGCAGGCGGCGTTGTTCCTCGCTCAACATGGGTCACTTTATAACAGGATAAATGCATCCATTGTAACAGGGTAAAATGCATGCATTCTTGCGGGACAAGGAGAGCAAGAGATGACCCGTTCCCACGATGATCTGGTGCAGGACCAGTTCGGTCCCCGCGCCGACGCCTATGTGCAGAGCCCCGTCCACGCCGCCGGCGAGGATCTCGACGCGCTGGAAGCGCTGGCGGAACACGCACGCCCGCGCCACGCGCTCGATCTCGGCGCGGGTGGCGGTCATGTCGCCTATCGGCTGGCGCGCCATGCCGGGACGGTCATCGCGGCGGACCTGTCGGCCGACATGATGGCCGCCGTGGCGGAAGCCGCGCGTGGACGTGGCCTGACGAATCTGGAGACCTGCGTCACGCCGGCCGAAGCCCTGCCGTTCGCCAACGCCGCGTTCGACTTCCTGGGCTGCCGCTTTTCTGCCCACCACTGGCGGGATTTCCACGCCGGGCTGCGCGAGGCGCGCCGCGTGCTGAAGCCCGGCGCGACCGCTGTGTTCATCGATGTGGTTTCCCCAGGCCCCGCCGCGCTCGACACACATCTGCAGGCCGTGGAACTGCTGCGCGACCCTTCGCATATCCGCGACTATACGGTGACCGAATGGGGCGAGGCGCTGACCGCGGCCGGCTTCCTGCTGCGCGCGGTGCAGACACGTCGGCTGCGCATGGACTATCCCTCGTGGGTCGAGCGGATGCGCACGCCGGAACCGCATCGCGCGGCGATCCGATCGTTGCAGGCGGGCGCATCGCGCGAATTGGCGGCCTATTTCGAGATCGAACCGGACGGTTCGTTCACGCTCGACACCGCGCAAATCGAGGTGGTGGCGGGGTAAGCTCCTCCGCCCAGCTTCAGGCTTCCCCTCCTCCCCCGAGGAGAAGGGAGCCTATTCGTCCATCGGAACGCCGGGGAGCTGCTTGGCGGTGCGAATCGTCAGCGAGGTCTTCACGCTCGCCACGTTGGGGGCGGGCGTGAGCTTGCTGGTGAGGAATTCCTGGAAGCTTTGCAGATCGCGGCTGACGATCTTGAGAATGAAATCGATCTCGCCATTGAGCATGTGGCATTCGCGCACTTCGGCAAGGCCGCGCATATGCTCCTCGAACTGGCGAAGCGATTCCTCGGCCTGGCTCTTGAGGCTGACCAGTGCGAAGACGGTGATCGAGAAACCCAGCTTGGACGCATCGAGATCGGCATGGTAGCCGCGGATCACCCCCGCCTCTTCCAGCGCACGCACCCGGCGCAGGCACGGCGGGGCGGTAAGGCCCACGCGCTGCGCCAGTTCGACGTTGGTTACCCTGCCTTCATCCTGCAGTTCGGCGAGAAGCCGGCGGTCAATCGCATCCAAAGTTGCCATGCCTATAGCATCCCGATCGTCACCACATGAATCCATGCCAGGTGCGGTAATTTTCCACACCTAATCCAGGGGCGGGTGATAATTTTATTGTTTCATATCGCAATCGTCCCACAATGCAACGCGGTCGATGATGCCGCTTCCCGATCCGCCACGATTTGTTAGGGTCTGACGCTGTAGCTGGCCGTTCTCCGGTCCGCGGGGGGCCAATCGGAGCAGGAATGATCGTCGATGACCGCCTTGATACCGTGCTGCGTACCGTCGCGGCCGGGCCGACGGCGGCGCGAACGCAGTTCCTGCAGCTGGTGGACCTGCTGCGGCGCGAGGACGCGCGCGGCGCAAAGCGGCATGATTCCGCGCTGGAACGCCTGGATTCGCTCGCCATCCTGCTCGACGAGGACGAACGCGCCACACTGCTGCGCCAGACCCGCCTGACCGATGCCGCGCTGGTCGCGCGCTTTGCTGCGCAGGAACCCCGCGTGGCGCTGGCCGCGATCGGATCGGCGCGCCTGCCCGAACAGGCCTGGCTGGATCTGATCCCCACGCTGCCCGTGCAGGCGCGCGGATTTCTGCGCCACCGGCGCGATCTGGGCGCGAACGTGGAAGCGCTGCTGGCGCGGCTGGGGATCGACGATTTCGGCCTGCCGCAGCCCGATGGCTATCATGCGCTTCCCGCCGCGCCCGCGCAGACCAGCGAGTCCGGCGCTTGGCCGATCGACGAGGCCGCCGACGAACGGATCGCCGTACTGACGCCAGCGGCGCGCACTCCGCCCCCATCCCCTGAAACGGACGGGCAGCCCGGTCGCAACGAAGGCATCGGCGCGATCGTCCGACGGATCGAGGCATTCCGCCGCAACCGCGATGCGGCCGCAGGGCCGGCCGATCCCACGGCGCCGCATCTGCCCTTCAGCGACGAGGCGCGCGCTACGGCGCCCCCCCGCATCACCGCTATCGACCTGCGCTGCGATGCCTCGGGCGGGATCGTCCAGGCGGGGCTGCAAGCGGGCGCCGGGCTTGGCCCAATGCTGGTGGGCTTTCGTCCGTTCACGACCGAACCGGGCGCGCCGGCGCGCTGCGACGCCGCCACCGTCCGCGCGGCGGAAAAGCATGTGCCGATCATCGCGGGGCGGATGGAACTGACAGGTTCGCCGCTGATCGCCGGGGCCTGGCGAATCGACGCCGCGCCGCTGTTTTCCGGGGATGGAGGGCGCTTCACCGGCTATCACGCGCTGCTGCGCCGGCCGGCCGCGCTTCAAGCCGCTGGTGCGGATACGGCGTCCGGCCGCCCCGCCAACGACGATGTGCCCGACGGCAGCGCCGATCGGCTGAGGCAGGTGCTGCACGAACTGCGCACGCCGATCAATGCGATCCAGGGCTTTGCCGAGCTGATCCAGCAACAGCTTTTCGGCGAAACCCCGCACCAGTACCGGGGGCTGGCCGCCAGCATCGCCGCCGACGCGGCCCGGATGCTGGCGGGGTTCGAGGAAATCGAACGGCTGGTGAAGCTGGAAAGTGGCAGGCTGGAAAGCCAACCGGGCGAGACCGACCTTGCCGAACTGGTCGGCCGGCTGCTGAAGCAACTGGAGCCGGCAACCGTTTCCCGGCAGATACGGCTGAGTTACGCCCGGCCGGACGCGCCGGTCCCCGTGGGCGTGGCGAAGATCGAGCTTGAGCGCATGATCTGGCGCGTGTTCTCGGTCCTGGCTGCCTCCGCCGCGCCGGGCGAACGGCTTGCCACCACGCTGAGCGAGGAAAACGGCGCGGCGGTGCTGGCCCTGCCGCTGACCGCCTCGCTTGCGCTGCACGACGACGAGACGCTGTTCGCACCGGATCAGGGGCGCGGCGGCGTCCAGCCCGTTTCGGCAATGCTGGGCCACGGCTTCGCGCTGCGCCTGGCCATGGCGGAAGCCCGCGCGGCGGGCGGACGACTGGAACGGCGCGGGTCCAAGATTATTGTTACCCTGCCCATCTTGACCCAGCCCGAACATGCACTTAGCGAACGGGGGGGTCCCGCTGCCGGCGCGGGTTGAAGCAGTCCGGTTCCCTCGGGGGGAAGCGTGGGCATGAAGACGATCCTGGACTTGCCGGCAGAGGCGGACATGGTCCGCTTTGCGGCCGACTTCGGGCAGCGCTTCATCGTCACGGTCGATACCGAGGAAGAGTTCGACTGGGGCCAGCCGTTCAGCCGCACCGGGTTCGGCCTGGACCACGTGCCCCATATCGCCGAATTCCAGACGTTCTGCGAAAGCTTCGGCGTCAACCCGATCTACCTGGTCGACTATCCCATCGCTACCGACCCGCGCGCGGCCGAGGTGATGGGTGGCCCGATCGCGGCAGGCAAGGCCGAAGCCGGGGTACAACTCCACCCCTGGGTCAGCCCGCCCTTCGAGGAAACCGTCAGCGTTCACAACAGCTTCTCGGGCAATCTTCCGCGCGAGCTGGAACGGGCCAAGTTCAACACGCTGCGCGATGCGATCGAAACCGGGTTGGGTTCCACGCCGCGCATCTACCGCGCCGGGCGCTATGGCGTGGGGACTGAAAGCGCACGCATCCTGGCGGACGCCGGCATCGCCATCGACACCTCGGTCCGCGCGCTGTTCGATTACAGTTCCGGGGGCGGCCCCAACTTTCGCGATCACCCCCTGACGCCCTACTGGATCGATCGCGCCGCGAACCTGATGGAACTGCCGCTGACCACGGTGTTCTGGGGCATGTTGCGCAAGCAGGGCCGCACGCTCTACCCGATGCTGTGGCGAGTCCCGCGCCTGCGCGGCCTGCTCGCGCGCGTGGGCATGCTGGAACGTATCCCACTGACGCCCGAAGGCGTGAGCGTGGACGAGGCGTTGAAAGGCGTGGACATCGCCATCGACGATGGCTTGCCGATCCTGGTGTTCTCGTTCCACAGCCCGTCGCTGTGCCCCGGCTACACGCCCTATGTCCGCGATGCCGACGATCTGGCGCAGTTCTATGACTGGTGGCGCACCGTCCTGACCTATCTCGCCCAGCGCGGGATCAAGCCCACGACGGTTCGCGAGATCACGGCCGCCGCCGGCTGACCCGGCTTTGCACAGGATGGGCGCTCCAGCCCGCCCAAGCCTGCCTTGCCAAGACCGCGCCTCCCCTCTAACGCCTCCACCGGGGTCGGGCCTGTAGCTCAGCGGTTAGAGCTGGCCGCTCATAACGGCTAGGTCGCGGGTTCGAATCCTGCCGGGCCCACCACCCCACCCGCGCGCGGTCCCACCGGTCGCTCCGGTCGCTACCGCGCGGGGGAAGGACGCGGCATTCCCGCTTGCGTCCATCGGCCGCCATCCCTAAGGGCAACCCGGTGTCGGGGAGTAGCGCAGCCTGGTAGCGCATCTGGTTTGGGACCAGAGGGTCGTAGGTTCGAATCCTATCTCCCCGACCACCTTTTCACCACCGCCATCCCGCCGCGTTATTGTCCGGGCACCGTCCCTGGCCGCAGATAGGCGAACATGTGCGCGACGTAGTCCGCCTTGCCGAGATCAACGCCGGCGCTGCGCAGGATCGCGTAGGCGATCATCACGTGGAAGTAGAACTGCGGCAAGGTCCAGTCCCGCGCGTATTGTTCGGCGGTCAGGTCGAAGATCATTCCATTGGGCAGGCCGTGCGCCAGCGCCCGTCCGGCCGCGGCATCGAGCGCTGCCGTATCGACGCCATCGAGAAACGCGATGGTTTCGGCGATCCGGTCTTGCGCTTCGGCGAGCGAACCCGGCTGCTCCCCGGCGTTGCGCCCTTCGTTCAGCAGCGTAGCGACGATCGGCGTAAACGCCTCGTTGCCGAGACGGAACACTCCTTCATAGGCCTGCACGCAGGCGAAACGGATCTGCGTGGCGAGCGGAAACATGTCCGGCGCAAGCCGAACGGACAGAAGTGCCTCCCCCCCATCAGCCGACAACTGCGAGCGTGCCTTGTCCAGCCAGCCGGACAGCGCGCCAAGCATCTGCCGGTATGTCGGCACCACGAGACTGGCTAACGTCATGAAAAGTCCTTTCCGCGGGAGAATGCCCGATGACGGCATCATACGGCCATCCGCAGCCACGGTCGATCAGCCAGGCAAAGCCTGCGTCTGGCGCAACGCCTCGCCCAGCGCGAGCGCTGCCGACGAAGCAAGGTTCATCGAGCGAACCTGCGGCCGCATCGGAATGCGCACGCGCGCCTGGCAGGCATCGGCAACCGTCACAGGTACCCCGGCGCTTTCCTTGCCGAACAGCAGGATATCATCGGGCGCGAAGGCGAAATCGTAGACCGATTGGCTGGCCTTGGTGGTGAACAGCACCAGCCGATTTGATCCTGCGGTCTCCCTGAAGGCATCGAACCCGGCGTGGCGCGCGATGGAAACATGATCGATATAGTCCATGGCGGCCCGGCGCACGCGGCGATCATCCCACACGAAACCCATCGGCTCGATCAGGTCCACGGCCACGCCCAGGCACGCACCAAGCCGCAGCACGGCGCCGACATTCCCCGCGATTTCCGGTTCGAAAAGGGCTATACGCATTCCGGCTGATTGGCGCCGGCGCGCACGCCATGCAAGCCCTCAGCGTGCACCGGGTATAAGCAGGATTGCATTGGCATCGCGCCGCGCATGAGTATGGTCGGCGCATCATCCGGATCATCCTGATCCGGCCATCGTCACGCCCAAACCACTGGAACACCATGCCCGCAAGCTCCACCTGCCGCTCCGCCCTTCTCGGCCTGATCGCCGCCTGCACCGCGCTGACGGCGCCCGCGTTCGGCGCGACGCCGGCAACGCAGGACTACCAGGCCCGCGTCGCGCGCGTCCTGCGGGCGACACCACTGATCGACGGGCACAACGACTGGCCGGAAACGCTGCGCGAACGCGAAGGGGACAAGCGCTGGACGATCGACCTGACCGACCTGTCCAAGAGCCCGGAGGCCTACAACACCGACATCGTGCGCCTGCGCAAGGGCATGGTCGGCGGGCAGTTCTGGTCGGTCTATGTCTCGGCCAATCTGCCGGGCCAACAGCAGGTCGAGGAGACGCTCGAGCAGATCGACCTGGTGAAGGCGATCGTCGCCCGGTACCCGGAAACCTTCGCGCTGGCACGCACGGCGGCGGACGTGCGCCGCGCGCACGCGTCCGGCAAGATCGCCTCGATGATCGGCGTCGAGGGTGGCGGCCAGATCGACGGCAACCTTTCCATCCTGCGAACCTATGCCGCGCTGGGTGCCGGTTACCTGACGCTGACGCATTCGCGGACGATCGAATGGGCCGATTCCGCCACCGACAATCCCCAGCACGATGGCCTGACCCCGTTCGGCGAACAGATCGTGGCGGAACTCAACCGGCTGGGGATGCTGGTCGATCTCAGCCACGTGAGCGAAGCGACGATGCGCGATGCGCTGCGCGTGTCGAAAGCGCCGGTGATCTATTCGCATTCGGGCGCGCGCGCCGTGGACGACCATCCGCGCAATGTCTCGGATGAAACGCTGAAGCTGGTGGCGGCGAACGGCGGGGTGGTCATGGTCAACTACGCGCTGCCCTATGTCTCGGACGCCTATCGGCGCTGGGCGGCGGATTCGGCGGCGGAAAAGACCCGGCTGAACGCGCCGCCGTTCGGCGGGCTGGACATCGGCCAGCCGGAAAAGGCAGCGGCCGACTATGCCGCCTGGCTCAAAGCGCACCCCGCTCCGCGCGTGACGCTGGCCGAAGTGGCCGATCATATCGAGCATATCGCGAAAGTGGCCGGCGTGGACCATGTTGGCCTGGGATCGGATTTCGACGGCGTGGGCAACCAGTTGCCGGAGGGACTTGAGGACGTCTCCACCTATCCCGCGCTGCTGGCCGAACTGATGCGACGCGGCTGGAGCGATGCCGACGTGGCCAAGGTGGCCGGCGGCAACGTGCTACGCGCGATGGAACGCACGGAGCAGGTCGCAAAAACCATGAAATAGCGGCAGCTTGCCTGGCGTCGGGACCCGTTACGGGGACCGCGACCAATTGCGACAATTCAGGCGCGGTCCAGCAAAGCTCTGACACAACTATGCCGTAGCCCGATTGCGGACCAGGACGCGCGCGCCGTGAAGGCGGGCGCGACCGAATATCATCTGGGAGTACCATGCAGCGTTCCTTTCCGACCGGCCTGTGGCTGGCCACCACCATGCTGTCGCCGGTGCCCGCGCTGGCACAGTCCGGCGCGCCCGAACCGGCACAACCGCCAGCTCGGGCACCAGCTCAGGCGCCCGCTCAGGCACGCGGGCAGCAGGCGGCGGATGAAGGCGAGGAAGAGATCGTCGTGCAGGGCCAGAGGCCGCGCGGCAGCGTGATCGGCGATATCAAGCCCGAACTCACCTTCAACGGCGGCGATATCCGCGCCCTGGGCGTCAGCAGCATCAACGATCTGCTGACCGAACTCGGCCCGCAGCTGGCCAGCACGCGCGGCGGCTCGCCGGTGATTCTGTTGGAAGGCCGGCGCGTGTCCAGCTTCCGCGAAATCGCGACGATCCCCGCCGAAGCGATCCAGCGCGCCGAAGTGCTGCCCGAGGAAGTGGCGCTCAAGTATGGCTATTCCGCCAACCAGAAGGTGCTGAACATCGTGCTGCGGCGGCGGTTCAAGTCGATCACCGTGGAAGGCAAGGACAAGTTCACCACCGATGGCGGGGCGAACAACCCGGAAATCGAACTGGGCCTGCTCACCATCCGCCGCAACGGCCGCCTGAACCTCAACCTCGATTACGAGAACACGGCGGCGCTCGCCGAAAGCCAGCGCGGGATCACCACCAGCACCGGGGGCGACACCCGGCGCTCGCTTGCTCCCTCGGACGAGCAACTGACACTGACGGCGACTTATGCGCATACGTTCTCGCCCAAGGTCAGCGCCAGCCTGAACGGCGAGATGACGGTGGATCGTCAGCATTCGCTGATCGGCGCGTCGACCACCCCGGACCTCGACGTGTTCCAGCGCACCGCCAAGGATCTGTCGCTGCACCTCGGCTCGACCGTGAACGCAGACTTCCGGGGCCTGCACAACACGCTGACGACCACTTACGACCACGACGAAGGCCGCACCATCAGCGTGCGCGGCGTGCCGGCGGACGTGGCCCGCAGCACGACCGACACGGTAACGGCGGACCTCACCTCGAACGTCACGCCCTATCGCCTGCCGGCGGGCGACATCTCGGTGACCGCGCGGCTGGGCGGCACGTTCAACAGCTTCGGATCGGAGGCCTTGCGCGCGCAGGTGACACAGCAGAAAGCCGATCTCGACCGCACCACCGGACTAGCCTCGCTGAGCGTCGACGTCCCGGTGTTCGACAGCCCCTCACCGTTCCTGGGCCGGCTCTCGGTGAACGGCAACGTGCAGTTGCAGACCCTGTCCGACTTCGGCGGGCTGACCAGCTATGGTTATGGCGCGACATGGACGCCGCGCCGCGAGGTGAGCCTGATCGCCTCGTTCGCATCGACCCAAAGCGCGCCGACGATGCAGCAGATCGGCAACCCGCAGATCCCCACTCCGCAGGTGCCGGTGTTCGATTACACCACCGGGCAGAGCGTGCTGGTCACGCGGGTGAGCGGGGGCAACACCGCGCTGCTCAGCGCCGAAAAGCGCGAATGGCGGCTGGGCCTGACGCTCAAGCCGTTCACCGGCAAGGACATTACCTTCTCGGTCGATTACAACCACGCCAGCACCGACAACGGCATCATGGCCCTGCCCGCGCTGACCGCGGCGACGCAGGCCGCCTTCCCCAGCCGCTTCATCCGTGACGATGACGGCAACCTGATCCGCATCATCGGCACGCCCGTGAACATCGACCGGCAGGAAAGCGGCGTCCTGCGCTGGGGCTTCAACTTTTCGAAAGCGCTGAAGACTCCGAAAGCGCAGGCTGATGCGATGCGCGCCGCGTTCATGCGCGCCTTTGCCGAACGGCAACGCCGGGCGGAGGGAGCCGGCACACCGCCTCCGCCGCCGCAGGACGGGTTCGGCGGCGGCCCTCCTCGCGGCGAAGGCGGTCCTCCGCGCGGGTTCGGCGGTCCGGGTGGGCGCGGCCCGGGCGGACCAGGCGGCAGCAACCGCCTCACCTTCGCGGTCTATCATTCGGTGCATCTGACCGAGACGGCACGCCTTGCCGCCGGACAGCCGACGATCGACCTGCTGAACGGCGGCACGATCGGCAGCCAGTCCGGCCAGCCACGCCATGAAGTGGAAGTGCAGGCCGGCATTTCGCACAGCGGATTCGGCCTGCGCCTGACGGGCCAGTGGCAAAGCGCGACGCGCGTCGTCGATCCATCGGGCACGCCCAGCGCCAACCTGCACTTCGGCAGCCTCGCCACGTTCAACCTGCGGCTTTTCGCCAACCCGTCCCAGGTGCCCGGCCTGATCGGCAAGCACCCGTGGATGCGGGGCATGCGGGTGAGCCTGGCTGTGAACAACCTGCTGAACACGCGCCAGAAAGTGGCCGACGGCACAGGCGCAACGCCCTATGCCTATCAGCCTGCCTATCTCGATCCGCTGGGCCGGACGGTGATGATCAGCGTGCGCAAGCTGTTCTTCTGAGGCGGCCGGTCAAAGCATCGCGGAAAGGGCCGGGCTGAGCCACTCGCCCCCGTCGCGCGCGATCAGGCGCGCGGCGAGGCCCTCCCGCACCGCCAGTTCCCTCGCTTCCGCCAGCGGAACCGCGCCCAGCGCACTCGCCCAGGCGTCGGCCATCATGCAGGAGGGGTGCAGCACGCTGACGGCACTCGCCGCGCCCTGCGGCACGCGCCCTGTGTGCGGATCAAGCGTGTGCGCGCCGCGCAGGTAATCGCCCGAGGTCGCCACCGCCAACTGGTGCAGCGCCGCGCGCAGCGGCGGCAGAGCGATGCCGGCGGGCGTCTCCAGATCGACCCACCACGGATCGCCATCGGGGCGCATCCCGGCTCCCACGCATTCGCCGCCGACTTCGACAAGCGCATGGGCGATGCCAGCCCGCGCCAACAGGTCGGCCACGGCATCAGCGGCATAGCCCTTGGCCACGCCCGACAGGTCGAGCCATAGTCCGCCCGGCTGGCGCAAGCGGGCTGGTGCTCCCTGCCCCGCCCGATCCAGCGCGAGGCGCCGCCAGCCGGAAGCCGCCAGCGCCCGCGCGATCGTGGCCTCGTCGGGTGGCGCGTCCGGCCGGCGTGGCCCTAGCCCCCAGACGTCGGTGAGCCGGCCCAGCGCGGGATCGAAGGCCCCTGCCGACCGTTCCGCCACCAGCAGCGCCGCTTTGATCACCGCCGCGAAATCGGGGGGCAGCGCGGTCCAGCTTCCCGGCGCGGCGTGGTTGTAGCGGCACAGCAGCGACGACGGCTCCCAGTGGCTCATCTCCGCCACGATCCCGTCGAGGCGGGCCTGGACGCGCGCGATCAGCACCGCCGCATCGCTGCCTGCAGGCAGCGCCACGCGGACACGCCAGCGCGTGCCCATGGTGGCGCCCTCCCAATCGACCACGGGCGCGCTCCGGTCGAGCCGCGCCAGCGCCGTTTCATCGATCCGTTCCGGCACGGCGATCCGTATGCTCACCGGAACGGTCGATGCCGCGATGGTCACGGCGCCACGACTTCCAGCGTCGCGGTATAGGTCAGACGGCGCTTCGTCGCGCGCGGCGCGGTGGGCTTGTCGTCGGTCAGGCTGGCGTTCACCCAATAGAAGCCCGCGACCGGCCACTTGATGGTGACCACCCCGTCCGCCCCGGTCGTCAGCGCCTGGGCATGATCGCCATCGCGAAAGCGCTGGGCATTGGGCACGAATTCCACCTTGAGACCGGCCGCCGGCTTGCCATCGACCAGGAAGCGGAACTTGCCTGGCTCGGTGGTGACGAGATCGTCAGGGTGCGTGACCGGCACCATTTCCAGCCCCTTGCCCGTGGCCTGGAGCACGGTCTGCGTCGGTTCGCCGGCCGTGACGAAGAACTCGTTGCGGCTCTGGTTCTGGGTGAGATCGAGATCGGTGGCGCCGGCCGGAATGTCGGCCACGCTGGCGACGATATGCGCGGGATCGATCATGCGGCGCGGCCCGCCGCCCTCGCCCCCCGGACCGCCGGGACCGCCCGGACCACCGGCCGGACCACCAGCGGGCGGCATCGGCGGGCGGTTGCTGC
>NZ_DDFB01000144.1:0-16124 GCF_002336885.1 Novosphingobium sp. UBA1939
GGCGCACCACTTCCAGCGCGAACCTTGACTTTTTCCGGCAAAAGCCCTAGGTTCGTTTTGCTATCGTCGCTTTCGACGGAATTTGACGCCGGCCACGGCTCTCCTTCCTTTGTCACGCTACCGGCTCCATCCGCGCTGTTGCGGGTGGGTTTTTCGTTTTCGTGAAAAGGAAACACCCCATGCCTATCGGCACCGTCAAATTCTTCAATTCCGACAAGGGTTACGGTTTCATCGCGCCGGAAGACGGCGCGCCCGACAACTTTGTCCACATCAGCGCTGTCGAGCGTTCCGGACTGGCCACGCTGAACAAGGATCAGCGCGTCAAGTACGAGCTGGAAACCGACCGTCGCGGCAAGACGTCGGCCGTCAACCTGGAAACGGTTTGATCCCTTGGCCAAAGAGGATCTTCTGACACTCGACGGCCAGATCGATGAAATTCTCCCGGACGGCCGCTTCGGCGTCGTCCTGGAGAACGATCACCGGATCATCGCCTATACGGCGGGCAAGATGCGGAAATTCCGCATCCGCTCGATCGTGGGCGACCGGGTCAAGGTCGAAATGACGCCCTATGATCTGACCAAGGGACGCATCGTGTTCCGCGAAAAGGTCCAGAGCACGGGCGCGTTCCGCAAGCGGCGCTAACACTCAACTCCAGGATGGCGCGCAATCAACGCGCAATATTGCATAACATATTCAAGGTATTCATGTTTTTTTCCAATTTAGTTTCCAGTTTTCCCCGGATGCGCAATCCGCATCCATCGATTGACCGCCATCGCGGTTTCGTACTCAGCCCCCGCCAGTCTCCGCAGCTGACCCGCCGCGAATTGCAGGCCGCGGTCATGCAGATGGTCGACTGACCTTCGTTCTTGCCGCCTGGCGCCGCTTGCGATAGCGGCGCGTCAGGCCGGTCCATTGGATTAGGGCTTGAATCCAATGGTTAAGTATGATTCTGTGACAGAATGAAGCGCCGCCGCCACAATCTGCGACTGCCCAAGGAAAGCCTGACCCAGACGGCGGCGCTGCTGGCGTTGCTGTTTCTGGGCGCCATGGGGCTGGCCGGGCCGAGCGGACTGCTTGCCTGGAGCGAGAACGCGCGGATGCTCGAACAGCGCCAGAAGGAAGTGACGCAACTGACGGCGGAGCGCGATCATTTGCGCAACCGCGTCAACCTCCTCGATCCGCGCCACGCCGATCCTGATCTGGTGGGCGAGTTGCTGCGCAGCAACCTTAACGTCGCGCACCCTGACGAGCTGGTCATTCCGCACCAGTAATTCGCGACTTCGTTCGCCCGACGCGCGCTTGTTGACGCTTTATGCGGGGCACGCGATGCGCTCTGCGCAAACTGGCCATGCCCATGAGGGCAGCAAAGTGCCACTTGCGGGCCTGAAACCAAGCGGGCATTGCGGTTCATATCGCGAGGCACTACCCGGCGGGTAATTCCACGTGCAAAGCGACCGGAAAAGAAACCCGGCATCAGGGGAACGAAATGGCTTGCTCGACCGGCACTGAGGACGAAGATCTGGCGCGCGGCAAGGAGCCGGTGCCGCAGGAGGTGCAGGAAGCTATCCGCACGCTGATCCGCTGGACCGGTGACGATCCGGCGCGCGAGGGGCTGCTCGATACGCCCAAGCGCGTGGCGCGCGCCTGGCGCGAATATTGCCAGGGCTATGCCGACGATCCGGCCATCCACCTGACGCGCCAGTTCGAGGAAGTGGGCGGCTACGACGAGATCGTGCTGCTGAAGGACATTCCCTTCCAGTCGCATTGCGAACACCACATGGCGCCGATCACCGGCAAAGCGGCGATCGCCTATCTGCCGAGCCGCAAGGTCGTGGGCATTTCCAAGCTGGCACGCGTGCTACACGGCTTTGCCCAGCGCCTGCAGATCCAGGAACGGCTGACGGCGGAAGTCGCGCAATGCATCTGGGACAACCTGCATCCGCAGGGCGTGGCCGTGGTGATCGAGGCGCAGCATGGCTGCATGACCGGCCGTGGCGTGCGCACGCCGGGCGTTGGCATGGTGACCAGCCGGATGCTGGGCTGCTTCCTAGAGGATTCGCGCAGCCGCAAGGAAGTGCTTAGCCTGATGGGCTACTGATCGGGCGCGCGAACATTCCCATCAGGGCTGTCGATGGCGCAGTACAAACCCGTGATGACCGTGCCGGACCTCCAGGCCTTTTTACTGCGTGCGTTTCCGGAGGAAGCGCACGCGCGTATCGGCGTGGTGTCAGACATTGCCCCCGGTCTGGCCCGCATGCACCTCGATCCGGGCGGAGAAAGTCTGCGGCCCGGTGATCTCGTGTCCGGACCGACACAGATGGCGCTGGCGGACGTGGCCGCCTACGCGGTGGTGCTGGCCCACATTGGACCGCAGGCTATGGCGGTCACCAGCAATCTCAATATCGCGTTCCTGCGCGGCGCTCGGCGCGCGCGGGTCATCGCGGAAGCGCGCCTGCTGAAGCTGGGCCGGCGGTTGGCGATGATCGACGTGCGGCTGTGGCAGAGCGATCCCGACGAGCCCGTCGCGCAGGCGACGGTCACTTACGCGCTGCCGGGGTAGCCCTGAGCTAGACAAAATACATTACAATTCCAGGGCTTTGCAGGTGCGTAGGGCGCACTAGGTTCGTCTCCGTCACCGGCGAAAAAAGAGGCCGGGGCATTGCAGGAGACCGAACCATGAAGGCATTGTGGATCGCAGGGCTGTTGTCCGGCGTAGGGCTGGCCACGCCCGCCATAGCAACGGCGCCGGCCGCGCCCGATCACGTCGAACGTATCGAGCATCGCGGCGGCACCGTCGAGGCGCGCTATCAGGTGATGACACAAACGGTGCAGCGCCAGATCGGCGCGCCAGGACCGGGCGGGCGCACGGCCTCGCTGCGCTGTGTGTGGAGCGTCGATCTCACCGTTCGGCGCGAAGCGCGCTTGCCTTCGGGCGCGCTCGCAAGCCGGCAGCTTGAGCGGCCGCGTGTGCTCACCGGCACGCGCGCGGGATGGTGCAAGGGGCAGGAATCCGCGATCGCCGGAGAAGTGGCGCGGCGCACCGACCAACTGCGTGCCGAAATGCTCGCCGCCGCGCGGGAAGATCGGCAGGAGGTGATCGCGGACGCCGAGCGATTGCACGCGGGGCATCGGGAAGGCTGATGGCGATCCGCGTGACGATACTGGCGGTGCCAGCCCTCATGGCTGGTGTCGCGACCGCGCAGGCGCAGGGTATGCCCTCGTTCGGCGTGGAGGCGACGACCGACGAGGTTCGTCGCGGGCTGAGCTGGAGCGAGGGCAAGGCAAGCGCTTCGGCAGACGCTGCGGTTTCCCTCGCGGGTTTCGACCTGTCCGCGCGAATGGCGGCCACGCGCGGCGCGGCGCGGCATCTGGGAGCGGATGCCGTGGCCGATCTGACGCTGGCACGCCGCTGGACGATCGGCCTGTTCGACGTGAGCGCGCTGGTTTCCGGGCATCTGTTCGCAGGCGCGGCCGATGCCGCTCACTATGCCGAACTGGGGCTGGGCGCCAGCTATGCGCTGGGGCCAGCGCGGATCGGGGCCGGTGCGCGCTATGCCCCGCGGCAAAGCGCGATCGGCGGCGACAACCTGAACTTCCATGGCGATGCCGCGCTGGGCATTCCGGCAACACCGTTCAGCCTTTCGGCCTCGCTCGGCCATTCGCGGGGTAGCGTGCGCGATCCCGCGCGCGCGGCGCGGCTGCGACCGCACGGGGCCTATACCGACTGGCGGATCGGCGCGGACTATGCACGGGGTCCGCTGCTGGTTGGGCTGGATTATACAGGGACCGATGTGAAGGACGGAGCGCCCGGCGGGCACGCGGGCGACCGGGTGATCGGGCGCGTGCGGCTGTCGTTCTGAAGGACCCGCGTTCTAACGGTCGGCGAAGCGTCCGGCCCTTCCCGCACGGGGGAAGGGCCGGAAAGCGCTCATAGGTTTTCGAGCATGTATTCGGCCGAGCTGACCTTGAAATCGCCCGGCGCTTCGACGTGGAGCTGCTCGACCACGCCATCGTTCACCACCATCGAGAAGCGCTGGCCGCGCGTGCCAAGGCCGAAGCCCGAGCCATCCATGGTGAGGCCCACGGCCTTGGCGAAATCGCCATTGCCGTCCGCCAGCATGGTCACGTCGGGCGAGCCACTGGCCGCGCCCCACGCCTTCATCACGAAGGGATCGTTAACCGCCGTGCAGGCGATTTCATCAATGCCCTTGGCCTTGAGATCGGCGGCCTTCTCGACGAAGCCCGGCAGGTGCTTGGCCGAACATGTGGGCGTGAACGCGCCGGGAACCGAGAACAGGGCGACCTTCTTGCCCTTGAAGTAGTCGGCGCTCTGCACCGCTTCCGGGCCTTCCGCCGTGGCCTTGACCAGCTTCACGTCGGGCAGCTTTTCTCCAACCGCAATCGTCATCCCCAATATCCTTTCTTCTGGATGTGCCGCCCGGACCTGTCGGCCGGGTCTATGACAGCAGGGAGGATATAGGCCGGCCGCAAGACGGTGCAACACAAGCGCAAGCGCGGGCGAGAAATTTCGTCGGTGGGGAAGGGCATCCCGCCCGGTCCTGCGCGGTTTGCGGGTTTGCGTTCTTTCGAGACGTTAATGCAGCCATATAAAGTTTCCTTTATATTGCGTCCGCTCGTGCAAGCGGCTAAGGCGGCGGCAGACCCGCCAACCTGTCGGCCGCTATCGTGTGGTCCGGCGGGCGGGCTTGAACTCATCCAGGAGAATGCTTCGTGGCCAGCGTGCTCGATGCCGAAAAGGACTATGTGATCGCCGATATCGGGCTTGCCGACTTCGGCCGCGCGGAAATCGCGATCGCCGAAACCGAAATGCCCGGCCTGATGGCGCTGCGCCAGGAATTCGGCGCTGCACAGCCGCTCAAGGGCGCGCGCATCACCGGATCGCTGCACATGACGATCCAGACCGCCGTGCTGATCGAGACGCTCGTCGCGCTGGGCGCCGACGTGCGCTGGGCCACCTGCAACATCTTCTCGACGCAGGACCATGCCGCCGCCGCGATCGCCGCCGCCGGCATCCCCGTGTTCGCGGTGAAGGGCGAAAGCCTCGCGGACTACTGGGATTACGTCGGTTCGATCTTTGACTGGGGTGATGACCAGACCGCCAACATGATCCTCGACGACGGCGGCGATGCCACCATGTTCGCGCTGTGGGGCGCGCGCGTCGAAGCCGGCGAAAAGCTGTTCGAGCCTTCGAACGCCGAGGAAATCGAGTTCGTCCGCGCGCTGACCGCGTTCCTCAAGAAGAAGCCCGGCTACCTCACCCAGTCGGTAAAGGCCATCAAGGGCGTTTCGGAAGAGACCACCACCGGCGTCCACCGCCTGTACCAGATCGCCAAGGACGGCAAGCTGCCGTTCCCCGCGATCAACGTGAACGATTCCGTCACCAAGTCGAAGTTCGACAACCTCTATGGCTGCAAGGAATCGCTGGTTGACGCGATCCGCCGCGCGACCGACGTGATGCTGGCCGGCAAGGTCGCCTGCGTTGCCGGCTTCGGCGATGTGGGCAAGGGCTCCGCCGCCTCGCTGCGCCAGGGCGGCGCGCGCGTGATGGTCACCGAAATCGATCCTATCTGCGCGCTGCAGGCGGCGATGGAAGGCTATGAAGTCGTCACCATGGAAGAAGCGGTCACGCGCTGCGACATCTTCGTGACGGCGACCGGCAACGAGGACGTCATCACCGCCGAGCACATGAAGGCGATGAAGCCGATGGCGATCGTCTGCAACATCGGCCACTTCGACAGCGAGATCCAGATCGCCGCGCTGTCGAACTACAAGTGGACCGAAGTGAAGCCGGGCACCGACCTGGTCGAGTTCCCGGACGGCAAGCAGATCATCGTGCTGGCCAAGGGCCGGCTGGTGAACCTGGGCTGCGCCACCGGCCACCCCAGCTTCGTCATGTCGTCCAGCTTCACCAACCAGACGCTGGCGCAGATCGAACTGTTCACCAAGTCTGACCAGTACAAGAACGATGTCTATGTGCTGCCCAAGCACCTCGACGAAAAGGTGGCCGCGCTGCACCTCGAAAAGCTGGGCGTGAAGCTGTCGAAGCTCTCGCCCAAGCAGGCGGCCTACATCGGCGTTTCGGAAGCGGGACCGTTCAAGCCGGACCACTACCGCTACTGACCCGTCGCCGCTCCGGCGGCCAGGCGATGTGGAAATGCGATACGGCCCCCCAGCACGGCTGCGGGGGCCGTTTTCGTGGGAACCGCCTTGCGGCGTCGCGGGATATGGTGGCTTTCGCGGCGCTCCTCACCAGATTTGAAGCGCGTGCCGGTTGTCATCGGCGCAAGGCCCGCATAGCGAGGGGCGGATGCTTCTGAACCAGACCGTGCTGGTCATCGTGGGACTGCTGGTTGCCGCATGGACCGTTGCGGCGGGCTGGGCCGTGCTTGTCGCGCGCGGACGGGCGCGCAAGGCCGAAGCACACCACCGGCTGGCGCGCCGGCTGACGCGGATGGTGGACGAATCGCCCGCTCTGCCGCTGCTGGTGCGGGCCGACGGACGGATCGAGGGGCCATCGCGGCTGGCGGGCTGGCTCGGCCTCGATGCCATGCCGGGCTATCTTTCCGAACTCGATGCCGGCGATGCCAGCGATCGCGGCCTCAACGAAGTGCAGCTTTCGCAACTGAGCGATGCCGTGCGTCGCGCGCAGAAGACCGGCGCGGCGTTCCGCATGGTGCTGACCCCGCGCGGCGGCACGCGCTGCCTGGCGGTGCGCGGGCATCTGGCGGACCCGCAGGTTTCCCCCGGCGGTTCCGCGCTCGTGTGGTTCTTCGATTTCAGCGATAGCGAGGCCGAGCTGCGCAAGCTGCGCGCGGAAGCGGCCGGCGCGCGCGCCGATTTCGCCGGCCTTTCCGGCTTGATCGAGGCGGCGCCGCTGCCAATGTGGTTTCGCGGTCCCGACATGGAATTGCGGCTGGTCAACAGCGCCTATGTGAAGGCGGTGGGGGCCAAGAGCGCGGACGATGTCGTCACGCAAGGCATCGAACTGATCGAGCCGGCCGACGGGCTGACCGCGGCGCAAGTGGCGCGGCACGTGCTGGCGCGCAAGGCGCCGGTCGAACGCATCGTATCCGCCACGATCGGCGGCCAGCGCCGCTCGGTGCGGGTCAGCGACTTGCCGTTGGGGGACGAAGGCGTCGCCGGCTATGCCGTGGACATCGAGGAACTGGAGGAACTGATGCGCCAGTTCCGCCGGTTCCGCGAAGCCCAGCGCGAGATGCTGGATACGCTGTCCGCCGGCATCGCGCAGTTTGACGACCGCCGGAATCTCGTGTTCGCCAATCAGCCGTTCCTGCGCATCTTCGGCGTGCCGCAGGCGTGGGTGGCCGATACCCCGCCGTTCGACCGCGTGCTGGATCGCATCCGCGATGCCGGGCGCCTGCCCGAAGTGCGCGATTTTCCCGAATGGCGACGCGAACGGCAGGGCTGGTTCCTGGCGCGCGATCCCCGCGAGGAATCGTGGCATCTTCACGATGGCACGCATTTGCGCGTGGTGGGCCAGCCGATGCCCGATGGCGGGCTGCTGATGATCTTCGAGGACCGCACCGAACAGCTCCAGCTTTCGGCGACGCGCGACACGCTGCTGCGCACGCGCACGGCCACCTTCGACAACCTGTTCGAAGCGCTGGCCGTGTTCGCGCCCGATGGCCGGTTGCAGCTGTGGAACCGCCGCTTCGTGGCCGAATGGGGGCTGGAGGACAGCTTCCTCGATACCCACCCGCGCGCGGACGTGCTGCTCACCCGCATCGCCCAGCAATTGAAGCGCCCATCGCAGGTCGGCACGATCGGCCAGGTGATCCAGGCGGCAACGCTGGAGCGCCGCCAGCGCAGCGGGCGGCTGGCGCTGGCCGACGGGCGCTATCTGGAGTTCGCGGGCGTGCCGCTGCCCGATGGCAACGGACTGCTGACGGTGCTGGACATCACGGATTCGCAGAAGGCCGAAACCGCGCTGCGCGAACGCAATGCGGCGCTGGTGGAAGCTGATGCGGTGAAGACGCGCTTCATCGCCAACATGAGCTATGAATTCCGCACCCCGCTGACCTCGATCGGCGGGTTTGCCGAACTGCTGCAAAGCGGTATCGCCGGTGAACTGACGCCGCAGGGCCAGGAATACGTGGCGGCGATCCTCGCCTCGGTCGAGCGGCTGGGTGAGCAGATCGAGAACGTGCTCGACCTGTCGCAGAGCGAGGCTGGCACGCTGCCGCTGGCGCGCGATCCTGTGGAGATTTTTCCGCTGCTGACCGGCGTCGTCAAGGAACGCTCGGACCGGATTTCCGCCGCAGGCCTGTCGCTCGACTTGCGCGGCAATGCCTCGGTCGGCACGGTGACGGGCGATGCGCGGCGGCTGGCGCGGGCCTTTGGCCAACTGGTGGATAATGCCATCGCCGCCACGCCGGAGGGCGGGCGCATCCTGATCGAATGCACGCGCCAACGCCAGGGAGTGCGGGTGGTGATCTCTGACAATGGCGGCGGCATGGAGCCGGCGGTGCTGGCGCGCGCGATGGAGGGCCTGAAGGTCACGCCCGATGGCCGCGCGGCGGAACGGCGGCAGGGACTGGGCCTGCCGCTGGTGCGGCAACTGGTGGAAGCGCACGGCGGCACTATCGAGCTTCTGTCCGAACCGGGGCAGGGCACCGCCGCGATCGTGGACCTGCCGTGAGCGAGCGCGTTCCGCTGCCCGATATCGCCGCGACCGAGGCGCTGGCCGCGCGGATCGCCGGGCGCTTGCGGCCCGGCGACGTGGTGGCGCTTTCGGGCGGGCTGGGCGCGGGCAAGACAACGCTGGCGCGCGCGGTGATCGCCGCGCTGGGGCACGAGGGCGAGGTGCCTTCGCCCAGCTTCGCGATCATCGAATGCTACGATCCGCCGACGGTGCGCCTGCCGCTGGTGCACGCGGACTTCTATCGGCTGGAAGACCCTTCCGAAGTGGAGGAGCTGGGGCTGGATGACTATCGCATGGGGGCGGCGATGCTGGCCGAATGGCCCGAACACGCCGGCGGCTTTGCCCACGAGCGCGGTTGCCTTTCAATCCTGTTGGAATCGGCGGAAAGCGGGCGCACGGCCATTGTCGAGCCGGGGCCGGATTGGATAGAGCGCGGATCATGGACCTGACGATACCCGATGGCGTCCCCGTTGGCGTCGAAGCGTTTCTGGCCGAAGCCGGCTGGACCGGTGCGACGATCGATCCGCTGCCCGGCGATGCCTCGTTCCGCCGCTACTTCCGCATTCGCGGCGGGGCTGGCGACGCGATGCTGATGCACGCGCCACCGCCGCAGGAAGATCCCGCGCCATTTCTGCGCGCGGCGAAGTGGCTCGATGCCAACGGGTTGCGCGCGCCGCGCATTCTGGCCGAACGGGCGGAGGAGGGCTTCGTCCTGCTCGAAGACTTCGGCGACGTGCGGATGCGCGAATATGTCGAGGCCTGGCCGCAGGACGAGGAGGCGGTCTATCGCGCCGCGATCGACGCGCTGCTCAAGGCCGGCACGCTCCCCGCCGGGCCGTTTCCGCCCTATGGCATGGCGGAGTACTTGCGCGAGACCAAGCTGTTCACCGACTGGTTCTGCCCCGCGCGCGGGCTGCAGGTCGACGCGCGCGGCTGGGCCGCGGCGTGGGAAGAGGTGCTGACGCCGCTGCTGGCCCGGCAGGGCGAGGGCGTGACGGTGCTGCGCGATTACCACGCCGAAAACATCATGCTGCTGGGCGGCACGGGCAATCAGGGCCTGCTCGATTTCCAGGACGCGCTGGCCGGCCATCCCGCCTATGATCTCGTCTCGCTGTTGCAGGACGCGCGGCGCGACGTCAGCGCCGAACTCGAAGCCGCGATGTTCGACTATTACGTCGAGCGGGCGCGGCCGGGCGACGATTTCCTGGCCGACTATGCGGTGCTGGGCGCGCAGCGCAATGCCAAGATCGTGGGCATTTTCGTGCGCCTGTGGAAGCGCGATGGAAAGCCGCGATATCTTGGCTATATCCCTCGCGTGTGGGCAATGCTCGAACGCGATCTGGCGCACCCCGCGCTGGCGCCGGTGGCGCGCTGGTTCGATGCGAACATCCCGGGCGAGGTGCGCGCGGCGGGCGGCGGGGTGTTTTTGGTATGACCAAGCCTCTCGCCAGCGATGTGGCCATGGTCATGGCCGCTGGCATCGGCAAGCGGATGCGCCCGCTGACCGCGACGCGGCCCAAGCCGCTGGTGCGCGTGGCGGGCAAGCCGCTGATCGACTACGCGCTCGACAAGCTGGAAGAAGCCGGCGTCGCGCGCGCGGTGGTCAACGTCCATTACCTGCCCGATCAGATCGAGGCCTATCTCGAACAGAGGCAGCACCCCGCGATTTCGATCTCGGATGAACGCGATGCCCTGCTGGAAACCGGCGGCGGCATGATCCGCGCCTTGCCGTTGATCGATGCCGATCCGTTTTTCTGCGTGAACAGCGACAACATCTGGCTCGATGGCCCGCGCAACGCCTTCGGCGCGTTGAGCGATGCGTGGGACCCTGAGAAGATGGACGCGCTGCTGCTGCTGGTGAACCATGCGCGTGCGTTCAACTTCCAGGGGCCGGGCGATTTCCATCTCGATCAGGAAGGGCGGATCACGCGCCGCCGGCCCGGCCGGATCGCGCCGTTCATCTACACCGGGTTGCAGATCGTCTCCCACCGCCTGCTGCGCGACGCGCCCGAGGGATCGTTCTCCACCGGCGTTCTGTGGAATCGTGCCATTGCCGAAGGGCGGCTTCATGGCGTGTCGCATACCGGGCTGTGGTACGAGGTTGGCGAGCCGCAGATGATCGCGCCGACCGAGGCCGCGCTGACCCGGATGTGACGCGGCGATGAGCGAGAGCCAATGAGCGACAGAACGCCGCGAACGGGGCCGAAAGTCTGGTCGATCGCGGCGCACCGGGGCTTTGCCGACGCGCTCGTCGCCGGACTGATCCCGCGCTATCGCGAGGACGGCTTCGGGCTGGCCCGGCTGTTGCTGCTGCTGCCGAGCCGCCGCGCCGTGCGCACGGTGACCGAAGCTTTCGTGCGCGCCAGCGGGGAAGGCGGGCTGCTGCTGCCGCGGATGGCGGTGGTGGGCGATCTCGATCTGGACGAAACGCTGGGGCCGCTGCTCGATCCGCTGGGGCCGGGCGCGGCAGTGCCGCCGGCGAGCGATCCGGTGTTCCGCCTGCTGCGCATCGCGGAAATGCTGCGCGCCGAACCGGAGACGGGCAATCTGGGCGAGGCCGGGCTGCTGCGGCAGGCGCGGTCGATCGTGCGCAGCATGGACCGGATGGCGGTGGAGGATGTCGCGCCCGAAAAGCTGCTGGACGAAGCGGTGATCGGCGCGGTGGGCGATCTTTCGCAGCACTGGACGGACAGCACGCGGCTGTTCGCGAAAGTGCTGTTCCGCTGGCGCGCCGAACAGGAGGCGCGGGGCGAGATCGACGCGCCCGAACGGCGCAACCGCCTGCTCGATCACGCGGCGCGGGCATGGCGGGACCATCCGCCGGCGCATCCGGTGATCGCCGCCGGGGTCACCTCGGCCGCGCCCGCCATCGCTCGGCTGTTGCGCACCGTGGCCGATCTGCCGGACGGCGGCGTGATCCTGCCCGATCTCGATCTGGCGCTGGAGGAACCGGTGTGGGACGCGCTGGGCGCGGCGGGGATGCCGGAGGAACCGGGCGGCCCGCCGTTCGCGCGGGGCGATGTGGTGACGCACCCGCAGTACCACCTCAAGCTGTTGCTCAACCGCATGGGCGTGGCGCGCGGCGAAGTGCAGCCCTGGCACCGCGCCGGGCTGGCCGCGGCCCCGCCCGAACGCAGCAGGGCGATTTCCAACCTGTTCCTGCCGCCCGAAGCCAGCACGGTGTGGGTGAGCCTGCCGGCGGAGCGGCGGCGGCTTTCGGGCGTGCGCACGATGGAGACCGCGCATCCCGAGGAAGAGGCGCAGGCGGTGGCGGTGCTGATCCGGCAGGCGCTCGCCGAACCGGAACGGCGCGTGGCGCTGGTGACGCCGGACCGGGCGCTGGCGGTGCGCGTGGTCGCGCATCTGGCGCGCTGGAACATCGCGGCGGACGATTCCGCCGGCCGCCCCCTGCCGCAGACCCCGGCGGGGCGGCTGTTCCTGCAGATCGCCGAGGTCATGGCGGAGCGGGCCGCGCCGGTACCGCTGCTGGCGCTGCTGGCGCACCCGCTGGTCATGGCGGGNNCGCGGGAGAGGCGCGCGCGGCATGGCTGGAACGGGTGCGCCAGCTCGATCTCGTGCTGCGCGGGCCGCGCCCCGGGCCGGGACTCGAAGCCGTGCGCGCGGCGGTGAAGGAGCAGGACCGGCGCTATCCCGGCCTGTTCGACTGGTGGGACGAGGCGGAGGCGCTGCTGGCCCCGCTGCTGCTGTTCGATGGCGCCCTGCCGCTGGGCGCGGCGCTGGCACTGCTGGCCGAAACCGCCGAAGCGCTGTGCGGCGAAGGCATCTGGGCGCAGCCCGACGGGCGCAGCCTGTCGCAGTTCGTGCAGCAATGGAGCGATGCGGCCGGCGAGGTGGTGCTGGAGACCGATCCCGCCGACCTGCCCGTGCTGCTGCGCGACGCGCTGGACGAAGTGGCGGTGCGCCCGCCCTATGGCGGGCATCCGCGCCTCGCGATCTACGGCCTGCTCGAAGCGCGGATGAGCCGGGCGGACCTGGTCATCTGCGCCGGGCTGACCGAGGGCACCTGGCCCGGTGCGCCCGCGCCCGATCCGCTGCTGGCGCCGCCGGTGCTGCGGATGCTGGGCATCCCCGGCGCGGATTTTCGCATCGGCCTGGCCGCGCACGATCTGGCCGCCGCGCTGGGGGCACCCGAAGTGGTGCTGAGCCATGCGCAGCGCGATGCCGCCGGACCGGCGATCCCTTCGCGCTTCCTGATGCGCATCCGCGCCATGCTGGGCAAGGAGCTGCGGCACGAGCACGACGCGGTGCGCTTTGCCCGCGCACTGGACGATGCGCCGCCCGCGCCGCCCTATCCCCGGCCCGAACCGATGCCATCGGCCGAACAGCGCCGGGTGCCGATCGCCGTCACCGCGCTCGACCGGCTGCGCGGCGATCCCTATCAGTTCTACGCCTCCGCCATCCTGGGCCTGCGCGCGCTCGATCCGATCGATGCGGACCCGACGCCGGCGTGGCGCGGCACGGCGGTCCACGCGATTCTGGAAGCATGGCACGATGCCGGCGCGCGGCCGGGCGAGCTGATCCCGCTGGCCGAACGCGCGCTGGCGGAGATGAGCGCGCATCCGTTCATGCGCGGGCTGTGGCGGCCGCGCCTGCTGGCCGGGCTGGGCTGGATCGAGGTGGAGCAGGAGCGCCTGCTGGGCGAGGGACGCGAAGTCCTTGCCTGGGAGGAAAAGGGCGAGATCACCGTGGACGGCGTGCGCATCCATGGCCGCGCCGACCGGATCGACCAACTGCCCGACGGTACACTGGCGGTGGTCGACTACAAGACCGGCACGCCGCCATCGGCGCGGATGGTAGAGGAAGGCTTCGCGCTCCAGCTCGGCCTTGTCGGCCTGATCGCGCAGGGCGGCGGGATCAAGGGCGTGAGCGGTAAGCCGACGCGGTTCGAATACTGGTCGCTGGCGCGCAACCGGGAGCGCGATTTCGGCTTCATGGAGGAGCCCGTGCTCGAAGGCCGCCGCAAGTCCGGCATTCCGCGCGAGGAATTCCTCGACCGCACGCGCGACTATCTGGAAGAGGCGATCGCGCGGTGGATAATTGGCCGCGATCCGTTCACCGCGCGGCTCAATCCCGATCTGCCGGGCTATTCGGACTATGACCAGTTGATGCGGCTGGACGAATGGCAGGGCCGCGGCCGCGCCGGGGACAGGCCATGAGCGGGGAGCAGCCAAGCCGCGTCTATCCGCTGAAGGACAACCAGGCGCGTGCGGTCGATCCGCGCCGCACCGTGTGGCTCAGCGCGTCGGCGGGCACGGGCAAGACGCAGGTGCTGTCCGCGCGCGTGTTGCGCCTGCTGCTGCAGCCAGGCGTGGAGCCGGAGCATCTGCTGTGCCTGACCTTCACCAAGGCTGGTGCGGCCGAAATGGCGACGCGCGTCAACGAGGTGCTGGCCAGCTGGGTGCGCCTGCCCGAAACCGCGTTGGCCGAACAACTGATCGCGATCGGCGCGGACTATGGCCCCGAAGCGCTGGCGCGCGCGCGCAGCCGGTTCGCGGCGGTGCTCGATTGCCCCGGCGGTGGCCTGCGGATCGAGACGATCCACGCCTTCTGCCAGTGGCTGCTCTCTGCCTTCCCGGTGGAAGCGGAGCTGATGCCCGGCACCCGCGCGATGGAGGACCGCAACCGCGCGCTGCTGGTGCGACAGGTGCTGGCAGACCTGCTGGTGAGCGCGGAGGAACAGGGCGACGAAGCGCTGCTCGATGCGCTGTCCGACCTCAGCTTGCGGATGGCGCAGGATCAGGTGGAGGCGTTCCTGCTGCGCTGCGCCGGCGCGCGTGATTTGTGGTTCGGACCCGGCGCGTGGCAGCCGCCGCTGCGGCCGCGCATCAACCGAGCGCTGGGGCTGGACGCGGGCGAGGACGGAACGGGCCTTGCCGCGCTCTGCGCAGACGATGCCTTCGACGTGCGATCGGTACGGCGATGCCTGGAAGCCAACGCGGAATGGGGCACGAAGAGCGGGATCGACGTGGCCAATGCCCTGGGCGACTGGATCGCGTTGTCGCCCGAACGGCGGCTGGACGCGCTGGACCTGCTGGCCGACCAGTTCCTGACCAAGGCAGGGCAGCCCCGCTCCACCACCAACATCGCCAAGAAGGCCCCGGACTATCCCGAATACGCCGCGCGCGTGATCGGCTGCCTCGAAGCGGTGCGCGAACGGCGCGCGCTGGTGGCGCTGGCGGCGATGCTCGATCCGGCGCTGACGCTGGGTTACCGTTTCGCGCTGGCGTGGGACGAGGCCAAGACGCGCGAAGGTTTCATCGATTTCGACGACCAGATCCGCACCGCCGCCGCGCTGCTGACCGAGAAGGCGAGCGCGGAGTGGATCCGCTTCAAGCTCGACCGGCGGTTCGACCATATCCTCGTCGACGAGGCGCAGGACACCAACGCGGCGCAATGGCGCATCGTGCTGGACGGGCTGGTGGCGGACTTCTTCGCGGGCGAGGGCCTGCACGGCGACGCGCTGCGCACGCTGTTCGTGGTGGGCGATTACAAGCAGGCGATCTTCCGTTTCCAGGGCACCAGCCCGGAGAATTTCGCGGCGGCCAAGGCGCGGGTGGAACGCCAGCTGCGCGATGTGGCTGACGTGCTCGACGACCGTTCACGGACGCTGCTGGGGCTGGGGCTGGGGCGGTCCTACCGCACCTCGCAACCGGTTTTGTCGTTCGTCGACCGGGCGATCGCGCATATCGGGCCGGACCGCTTCGGGCTTGCCGAACCGCCCGAACCGCATGTGGGCGAGGAACGGCCGGGGTTGGTCACGCTATGGCGGCCGGTCGGGATGGCGGCCGATGGCGAGGACGAGGACGCGCCCGAAGCCGGGGAGGAGGGCGCGGAAGGCTGGCTCTCGCGCCCCGACCGCGATCTGGCGGACCGGCTCGCGCGGCAGATCAGGGCGTGGCTGGAAAACGGCTTCCCGCTGGCCAAGGGCACGCCGCGCTTCGCCAACGCGGGCGACATCATGGTGCTGGTGCGCAAGCGCAAGGAACTGGCCGGGCTGATCGTGGCGCGGCTCCATGCGCAGGGCGTGCCGGTGGCGGGCGTGGACCGGCTGCGGCTGGGCGCGCCGCTGGCGGTGAAGGACCTTGTCGCCGCGCTGCGCTTTGCCGCGCAACCGTGGGACGATTTGAGCCTTGCGGGTCTGCTCGTGTCCCCGCTGATCGGGTGGACGCAGGAAGAGTTGCTCGAACACGGCTATCGCGCGGCAGGCACGCGGCTGTGGGATCACATGCGCGCCAGCGAGGGGCCGACGACCCACGCCACGATGGAGCGGTTGCGCGCGCTGCTCGCACGGGCGGATTACGAAACGCCGCAGGCGATGCTGCACTGGCTGCTGCTGGGGCCGTGGCAGGGGCGGCGCAAACTGGTGACGCGGCTGGGCCGGGAAGCCAACGATCCCATCGACGAACTGCTCAACGCCGCG
>NZ_DDFB01000002.1:0-142 GCF_002336885.1 Novosphingobium sp. UBA1939
TCCGGCTCGGGCAAGTCGTCGCTGACGATCGACACGCTGCAGGCGGGCGCCGCGCGCGTGCTCAATGGCGCGCGGGTGATCGCCGGCCCGCACGACGCGATCAAGGGGCTCGAAGCCTGCGACAAGGTGATCGAGATCGACC